>DATLUU010000355.1:0-16437 GCA_035577885.1 Verrucomicrobiia bacterium | reverse complement strand
CGAACCACACCGCCAGCTCGTCCGGCGCCTTGAGCGCGAAGTCGCGGTAGAACTGCAGCACCTTCTTCGCGTCCGCGAGCGGGTGGACGATGAGGCCGGAGAGCACTTCCTTGCCGATCGCGTGGAGCTGGAACTCGAACGACGTCACCACGCCGAAGTTGCCACCGCCGCCGCGGATCGCCCAGAACAGGTCGCTGTTCTCGCGGGCGCTGGCGGTGAGCTTGTCGCCCGCGGCGTTGACCACGGTGGCCGAGATCAGGTTGTCGATGGTGAGCCCGTACTTGCGGCTCAGCCAGCCGAACCCACCGCCGAGGGTGAGCCCGGCGACGCCGGTCGTGGAGTTGATGCCGAGCGGCGTGGCGAGGCCGTGGGCCTGCGTCGCCTGGTCGAGGTCCCCGAGCAGCGCGCCGCCCTCCACGAGCGCCGTCCGCTTCGACGCGTCCACCCGCACCGCGCGCATGAGCGAGAGGTCGATCAGCAGCCCGCCGTCGCAGACGGCGTTGCCGGCGATGTTGTGGCCGCCGCCCCGCACCGCGACCAGCAGGCCGTGCTGGGTCGCGAACTTCACGCACTGGACCACGTCATCGGCCGTCTTGCAGCGCGCGATCAGCGCCGGCTTCCGGTCGATCATCGCGTTCCAGATCGCACGCACCTTGTCGTAACCCGGTGAGTCGGCGGTGAGGATCTCGCCCTGGATCCTCTTCTTGAGATCGTTCGCCACCGAGGGGTCGAGCGTCGTGCTCGAGCCGCCGGACGTCTTGAACGTCAGACCGGACATGGGGCCTCCAAGGGGGAAGGGTCGGGACGCTGTGTGCGGCTCGGTCCCGGAAGCTAGCACCGCTGCATGCAGGGCCGGGTGTGAAATAGATGTCGAATCGGTGCGCGACGCGCTCGGCATTCTACGCGCGCCCGGGCGAGACCGTGACCGGCGATGGAGACGCCGGGACGGGCGCGGTCGTCGTGCTCTCGACGGTGAGCGCGCCTTACGGGACGAGCGCCGAGACCTTCACCGCGGCGCCCACGGGCGCGTCGGAGGCGACGAACCCCACGCTCTCGAGCCGCGCCGGGTCCCCGAGGAGGTGCGGCGCCATCCAGCGCATGAGCCGCTGGCCGAGCGCGTTCGCCTCCTCGGTGCTGCGCGCGGTGACCTCGATGCGCACCGTGCGCTCGCTGGGCTGCTGGTTCATCTCGCTCGCGACCTGCATCACGATCGGCGGCGCCTCGTCCGCCCCCCAGGGGGCGCCGCCCGGACGCGCGAGCTCGCTGCCCGCGAAGACCATCGTCGGGCCCTGCGAGGTGTCGTAGCGGAACGAGCCCACGCGGAAGCCCTCGCCCACGAAGTGGCGCTTGTTGCCCGCCTTGTCGCGCGCCTCGAACACGTAGGAGTAGCTGGCGCCCGGGAGCACGGGGCGGCCGTCGGTCGAGCGGCCGTCCCAGGCGATCTCGCGCGGCGGGTCGCCCTCGCCCTGGAACACCGCCACCGACTCGGCGCGCGCGTCCACGACGAGCAGCCTCCAGCGCGTGACGTTCGTCACCGCGGGGCGAAAGCGCGCCACCGCGCCCGAGGGGAAGTGCGAGAGCCATGGGTGCCCCACCCACGGCGACTCGGCGCGCGCCGAGCTCGCGAGCAGCGGCGCTTCGAGGTCGGGTGTGGTGCGGTCGAGCACGTCCGCGACCGTGCCGCGGTCCAAGCCCGGGGCCTTGGCCGGATCCACGTCGAGCTCGAGCTTGGGTCGCTCGACCTCGATGTGGATCCGGTCCTCGCCCTGCACCGTGAGCGTGCGGAACACGGTGCCCTCTTCCCCGCCCTTGAGGACGAGATCGTTCGCGGGCTCGGTGGCGGGCGCGGGTTTGGCCACGACCTTGGCGGTGGCCTTCTTCTCCGCGGCCGCCTGGCGCGCCGGCTTCGCCGCGCCAACGCCAGGCGTCGCGTGCGCGACACGCGTCGAAACGAGCACCAGCATCACCATCACCAGCGCCGGGACCAGCCGGGACGGAACGCTCTGGCGCATCGCGGGCCTCCTTCTCATGTCACACATCCTTAAGTCGGAAGTGGAACGTGATCGTTCCCCACTGCTCGCCGCCGCGTCCGCTGCCGAGCGGCGCGAACCGCCACGCGGCGAGCGCGGCGCGCGCGCTGTCGTCGAAGTCCCCGAACCCGGCGGTCTTCTGGATGAGGATGTTCTCCTTGACGCTGCCGTCGGGACGGACGACGAAGTAGAGCGTCACCGTGGCCTCGACGCCGTCCCGTTTCGCCCACTCCGGGTACTCGGGCGTCACGTGCGCGAGCACGGCGCGATCGGCGATCGGGCCCGCGAGCTGGGCGCCGGCGAGCGTGCGCTTGACGTGCATGTCGCCCTCGGGCGCGACCGCCGGTGCGGCGCTCACACCCGGGACCCCCGCGGCCTGCGCCAGTGCGGGCGACAGGTCGACGCCGCCGCCGCCGCGGCCGAGCGGCAGCGGTGTGCTGCCCTCCCCCTTGCCGCCGCGGGTGAGGCTCAGCGCCTGGCCCTGTCCGCCCGCGCCGGGCGTCGCGGCGGGCGTGCTCCAGATCGCGCTCGGGGCCGCCGTCGCGCTGGCGTTCGCCACCGGCACGCTCGCGTCCTCGCGCATGGTGGCGAGCCGCGCGCTGACGCGGTCCGCAGCCGAGAGGGCATCGGCGTCGGGCGACAGGTCGGCGCGCTCGGCGTCGCGACGGAAGCTCTCGTTGGCGGCGACCGGGATGCGTGCCCCGGGCGAGGACTCGCTGTGGCGCGCCGTCGCCGCCTCTGGCTCGCCCGCCGCCGCGGGTTCCAGGTCACCGGGGTTCAGGAGCGTGATCTCGGTCAGCTCGGGGGCCGCCTGCCGCGCAGGCCGCGGCGCCAGGATCCACGCGAACAGCAGCGCGTGCACCACCGCGCTCACGGCCATGGTCCAGCGCGTGCGGCGGCGCACCTCGTCCAGGTCGGCGCCGGCCATGCGCAGCAGGTGTGCGCTCACGGCCGCTCCTCGGAGCGCTGGCGGGTGGCGATCGCCAGCCGCTTCGCCCCCGCGGCGCGCGCCTCGCCGAGCGCGTGACGGATGGTGGCGAACGGCACCTGCTTGTCCGCGCGCACCACCACCAGCACCTCGCGATTTCCCGGCTCGGCGAGCCGGAGCGCGAGCGCGGGCTCGAGGCCGCCGGCCTGCTTCACGGTTTCGTCGTCCACGGCCATCTCGCCGCTGGCGCTGATGGTGACGCAGACGTTGCGTTGGTCCTCCGCCTCGCGCGTGCGCGCCTGCGGCAGGTTCACCGGCAGGTCGCTCACCGACATCATCGGCGCGGTGACGAGCAGGATGATGACCAGCACGAGCGCCACGTCGATGATCGGCGTGACGTTCACCTTGGTGATCAGCTCCGGCCTGTGGACACGCGTGCGCACGGTCAACCTCCGACCACGGCGATCTTCGCCGCACCCAGCTGGCGCGCCTCGTCCAGGACGCTCACGAAATCGCCGTGCGCCACGCCGTCGTCGCAGCGCAGGACCACGAACCGGTCCGGGCTCAGCTGCAGCAGCGGACGGAGCGCCACCGCGAGCGAGTCTCGGGGGATGCTGCGGCGGTTGACGTCCACGCGTCCGTCGCCGTGCACGGCGACCTCGATGCGGTCGGACTTCTCATGAGCGGCCGCCTTGCGGCCGCTCTTCGCGGCCGACTGGACGGCGATCCCGGACTGGAACGCCATCGGGGTCGCCACCATGAGTATCACCACCAGCACCAGCGAGACGTCGATGAGCGGCGTCATGTTGGGCTCGTGGATGCCGGGGTCGGTGGGTCTGCGGGAGAAGGGCATGGCGTCAGGCGGTGCGGCGCCCGGCTTCGGCGGTAGCACCCGTCTCCTCGATCTCCAGCCGCAGCGCGCGCGACAGGTTCTCGGCCTGGGTGAGCATCACCGCGATGCGGCGGACGAACTGGTTGTAGAGCATCACCGAGGGCACGGCGACCACGAGCGCCGCGGCGGTCGTGAACAGCGCCTCGGCGACACCCGCGGCCACCACCGACGGCCCGGCCGAGCCGGTGCTCGCCATGTCGTGGAACGCGCGCATGATGCCCCACACCGTGCCGAGGAGGCCGATGAGCGGCGCGGTGTTGCCCATCGTTCCCAGCACGCCGAGGTTCCGCTCGAGCTGGAGACGCTGCTCGGAGAGCGCGATGTGCATCTTCTCCTCCACCGCGTTCGCGGGCAGGTGGGCATTCCGCAGCACCTCGGCCGCGATCGGGCCCACCGGGTGCGGGGTCGCCATGCACTCGAACACGGCCTCCTGGAGCCTTCCGCCACGCACCTTCTCGGAGGCGGAGCGGAAGAACGCATCGGGGCGTCCGCGACGGCGCCAGAAGTAGAGGGCGCGTTCGATGGCGAAGCCCAACGTCACCACGCTGCAGATGAGGATGATGACCATGACCGGGCTCGAGCGCATCGCCCCGAGCCAGTCGAAGTTCGTGAACATCTCGACTCTCCTTGAGGTGTGGGTGCTCAGTGCGAATGCGGCGAAAGCTGCGACACCCGGTCCTCCGCCGCCGCGGTCAGTTCCCGGTCCTTCGAGTGGTGGATGATGTCGCGATAGGCCTCGACCGCACGCGTGTACTCGCGGCGCGACTCGTGCAGCGCCGCGAGCCGGGCGAGCGCCGAGAGGCGATAGGGCTGGTCCAGGTCCGGGCAGCTGCGCGCCACCGCGTACGCCCGCATCGCGCCCGGCACGTCCTGGAGCTGCTCGCGGCAGCGGCCGAGGCGGAAGGCGGCCTCGGCCTGGAGCGACGGCGCCGGCGAGTGCTCGAGCACGGCGGCGAACCCCGACTGCGCGAGCGTCAACTGCCCGGCAGCTTCGTCCAGGTCGGCGAGCTGGAACGCGGCCTGCCCCGCGAGCGCGCCGGCGGGGAACTCGCGCGTGTAGCGCTCGAGATCGACCCGCGCCTGCTCCAGCTCGCCCAACTGGCGCTCGCAGAGCGCCAGGTTGTAGCGCGCGGGAGCGCTCACCTCGGGCGGCGCACTGTCCTCGAGCGCGGTGGTGAACGCCACGGCAGCCTGCATGTACTCCTTGGAGGCGAAGCGCAGGAGCCCGAGCCGGAAGCTCACCGTGGACTTGAGCTCGCTCTGCGGGAAATAGCCGAGGAACTGCTCGTAGGCGAGCTTCGCCTCGTCCGCCGCACCCGACTGGGCGAGCGCGTCGGCCATGAGGAACTGCGCCTGGTCGGCGGAGGCGCTGGCCGGGAACCGGCTCACGACCTGGCGGAAGTCCTCCGCCGCTTCGCTCCAGCGCTTCGCTTGATAGTGCCGCTTGCCGATCTGCAGCAGCGCGTCGGCCGCGAACGCGCTCGTCGGGTACTGCTCGAGCAGCCGCGAGAGCACCGAGTCGCCGTTCGCCGAGGCCGCGAGCCGGTAGAGCGCCAGCTCGGTGCCGCGCTTCGCCTCGGTCGCGTACGGCGAGCCGGGGTAGCGTTCCTGCGTGCGCGAGAACGCCTCCAGCGCCACCGCGTCGTGACCCGCGTTGTACTCGCACTGGGCGAGCCGAAGGGACGCGAGACCCGCGGCCGAGCTCGCGCCGAAGTGCTCGAGCAGGCCGGTGTAGCAGCGCTTCGCGTCGTCGAAGCGCTCGGCTTGGAAATAGACGTCGCCCGCGCGCGCCCACGCCCGCTCGGCGAACGCCGAGCTGGCGCTGTCCTTGACCAGCGCCTCCCAGCGGTCCACGGCGTCGCCGGCGCGGCCGAGCCGCAGGTAGCAGAGCCCGGCCTGGTAGAGCGCCGTGGCGCGCTCGCGATGCTTCGGCCAGCGGCCGAGGAACGTCTCGTAGTTGCCCGCGGCCTCCTTGTACTTCTTCTGGTTGAAGCGGGCGTGCGCGATGTCGAGCAGCGCCGTGCTCACGATCGCCTCGTCGGCGCTCGAGCCCCAGCGCGCGAGCGGGCGCTCCTCGGTGGCGATCGCCAGGCTGTCGCGATCCTGCTGCGCGTAGGTCCAGGCGAGGAGTTGCGTCGCGGGAGCCGCGACCGGCTGGTCGGGGAACTGTGCCGCCAGCATCTCCAGCGCCCCCTGCGCCTCGGCGTAGCGGCCGAGCGCGGCCGTGGCGTCGGCGTCGATCAGCAGCGCCCACGCGCGCCACACGGAGCGGCTCGCGGGCAGCTTCTGCAGCATCAGGTGCGGCGCGCCGGCGACCTGCCCCATGTCGCCCGCCTCGTGCCACGACCATTCGAGCATGCACAGCGACGCCTCGACCAGCTCGCGCTGCTCCGGCGACCCGAACGCCACGGTGCTGTCGGACCCGCCTGCGGCGGGTGCCCCGCGAGCGTAGCGGTCGAGCACGATCTGGAAATAGGGCGCCGCGGCGCGGAACGAGCCGCGCTGCAGCAGACCGACGCCGGCGAGGTAGGCCGCCGGCAGTGCCTCGGGCTCGAGCGGGTAGCCGCTCACCACCGCCTGGTAGCTGCCGGTGGCGTCGGCCCGGCGGCCGAGCGCGTCGAGGCAGCGTGCCACGCGGTACTGGGCGCTCGCCGCGACCTTGTGCTGGAAGTAGCGCGTCAGGACCTTGTTGTACTCGGTGATCGCGGGCTCGAAGCGGCCACGCGCCACCAGGGCTTCGCCGACCAGGAACTGCGCGCGGGCGGCGACGTCGGTATCGGGATGACGCGTGGCCACGGCGCGCAGCAGCTGGAGCGCCGAGTCGGGCGCGCCGCTCATGAACACGGCGCCCGCGCTCCGGAGCTCGGCCTCGGCGCGGATCGCGGGGTCGTTCGCCCTGGACGCCACGCGCGCCATCTCCGAGGCGGCACTCCGGTAGTCGCGCGCGGCGAGGAACGTGTTCGCCTTGGCGAAGCGGGCGGCGTCCGCGAGGGGCCCGCCCGGCCAGCGATCGGCCACCTCCTGCCAGGCCGCGGCGGCCTGGAGCGCGCGGCCGGTGCGCGCGAGCGCGAGCGCGCGCAGGTAGAGCGCGGGCGCCGACTGCGGCCGGTCGCCGAGCACGCCCAGCGCTTCCGCGACCTGCCCCATCTGCAGGCTCGCGATCGCGCGCGCGAGCACGAAGCGGGCGTCCCTCGCGAGCCACGGCGAATCGGTGGCGATGCCCTGGAGCAGCGCATCGCCCTCCGCCGTCTCCCCGCGACGGAGCGCGTTCCACGAGCGCGCGAGTCGCGCCGCGGGGAGCAGCGAGCTCGTGGGAAAGCGTTTCTCCCACTTGAGCCACTCTTTCGCGGCTTCCCCGTCACGGCCCGCCGCCTCCATCGCTTCGATCGACGCGAACTCCGCATCGTCGGCGAAGCGGCTCTTCGGAGCGGCGTCGGCCGCGGCGGAGAAGCCCGAGACCGCGTGCGCGAAGTCGGCGCGCTCGAAGTCGACCCTGGCAGCGAGGAAACGCGCGGCGAGCTTCCGCTCATCGTCCATGTCACCCTTCAGCGCGCGCGTCAGCGAGCCGTCGAGCGACTCGAGCGCGCTCACGCGCGCCGCGCCGTCCCGGAGCTGGCTCATCTCGAACGCGTCGCCGAGATCGCGCCACGTCGTCGTGGACGGCGCCGCCGCGGGCGCCGGAGCGCCTTGCGCAGGCGCGCTCCCGCCCTTCGCGGGAGCAGCGACCGCGGTCGTCGCCAGGGCGCCGGCTGCAAACAGCGCCGCCAACCGGAACGGGGTTCTCACTTGTCGGGGTTCTCCGCGGACGGCACCATCGGCACCGTGCCCTGCGGTCCGCCCGTGGAGATGGCGATCAAGCGCGCCGGCCCGGCGACCACGCGACCGGCGGCGTCCTTGACCACGAGGCTGTAGCGGTAGAAGCCGTCCGGAAGGGGCAGGCCGTTCTCGTCCTTTCCATCCCACTCGAGGTGCGACGGCGGCTGGCCCTGGCCGCCGAAGCGGCGCACGACCTCGTCGGACTTGTTCACGATCTCGAGCGTCCACTGCTGCGGCCCGGCCTTGGTGTGCGAGGTGAGCGAGATCTTCGTCACCGCCTGATCGCCCGTGGGCGAGAACACCGAGGGCTCGGCCGCGGAGCTGGCGAAGAAGCCGCCGAAGTGGGCGCTGACGCCGATGTGGTGCTGCAGTCCCAGCGGGTGATCCGCGGCGGCGTAGTCGACCGTGTAGCGCGGCCCGACGCGGTAGGTGAAGCCACCGCTGGCGCCGTCGGGGCTCCAGCCCATGCGCAGCGCCATCCCGGAGAGCACCCAGTATTCGGCGCCGGCGTGGAACTGGGTGCCGAGGCCGTCGGCGTGGTCCAGCTCGAGCGCGACCATCCCGCGCCCCTGGAGCAGGCCGAGCGCGGCGCCGCCGCGCAGCTGGGACGGGTAGGTCTCGGCCACGTCGCGCAGCTTCATCGTCGGGCCGCCCACGTTCATCATCGACGCGCCGAGCTTCAAGCCCGGCGTCACCTGGTAGAGCGCACCCAGGTCCACGCCGGTGCCGTTGGCGCTGAACGCCTCCACGGTCTGCTGCACCATCTTCACGTTCATGCCCACCGCGAGCCGGGGCGAGAACGCCTTGGAGGCCGAGAACATCCACGCCGTCTCGCCCTCCTTGAACGTGCCCAGCGGGTCGTTGACGTCGTTCGTGCGCTCGAAGTCGCCCGAGGTGAGCGACACCATCGATACGCCGAGGCTCGGCCAGCGGCTGCCGGGCACCGCGAACCCCACCGAGTTGAGCGACGTCTCCCCGAAGAGTTGGGTGTTCTCGAAGCGCAGCTCGTTCTGGTTCATGAACGACAGCCCGGCCGGGTTCCACATCACGCCCAGCGGGTCATCGGCGATGGCCACGTTCGCGGAGCCGAAGCCGAGCGAGCGCGCGTTCGAGTAGCGGGCGAGCCATTCGCCCGGGAGGCCGCTGGTCTGGTCCTGCGTGCCCTGGGCCGCCGCGGCGCCGGCGCCGATCGCGATCCCGAGCAGTGCGCCGGCGAGCCGGTTGGGAAGATGCCGGTTCATGGGTCCGTTCTCCTATCGCACCACGGCGATCTTGCGCCGCATGACGTGAAGGGTCGCACCGTTGCCCTGGGCTTCGACGAACGCCAGGTATCCACCACTCGCCACCGTGCGGCCGCCGCCGTTCGCGCCGTCCCACACCCAGGTGTTCAAGCCCTGCGTACCACCCGGCGTGCCCTTGCCGAACGTGCGCTGGAGCACGAGGTCGCCGCTCTGCGTGAAGATGCGCACCGTCACCGAGGCGTCGTCCGAGAGCTTCCACGCCAGCGTGGTGCCCTGGACCGGCGGGTGGAACGGATTCGGGTAGTTGGTGATCGTGCCGCCCGCGGCGTTCGGGTCCACCAGCGCGACCTCGAGCGAGAGGTCCGCGGTGAGCGCGTTCGACGTGGCGCGGATCAAATCGTGCTCCGGCTGGCGCGGCGACAGGAAGTCGGCCCGCGCGAGGCCGGTCGTGTCGGAGAAGCTGTCGAGCGGCGTCAGCGCGCCGGTGCCGGAGAGGAGCGCGAACGACACCGGCTCGCCCGGGACACCGTTGCCGTAGGCGTCGACCACCCGCGCGTCCAGCCGCGCGCTCTTGTCGCCCCCGACCCACGGCGGCGTGCTCGCGAGCTGGACCGCGGCCGGCGGACCAGGCGTGATCGTGATCGGGTTCGACGTCGCCGGCGCATTGCCGGCATCGTCCTGGGCGACGATGACGATCGGCTCGACGAACGTGTACGTGGCGCTCACCGAGCGCTGGCCCTGGAGCAGCTGGATCTGCGACGGCAGCAACGAGCCCCGCCCCGTCACCCGACTCGCGGCGTTCAGCACCGTCAGCGTCACCAGCGAGTTGATCTCCTGGATCACCGAGCCGGCGTCGTTGGTCACGCTCACGGTCAAGGTGAACGGGTCGCCGGCGCGCGCCGTGGAGGGCGTGACCGTCGCCACCAGGTGGAAGCCGCTGGTGATCGCCGAGACCTGGGTCGAGCTGCCGGTGATCGCTGCGTTGGAGATGTCGGAGACCACGAGCTGGCTGTACCCGCCGTGCGCGAGGCGCACCGGCAGCTCGACGCTGCCGTCGCTCAGCGGGGTATCCGCCGGCAGCGTGTTGTTGGCGTCCGTCGGCGTCGCCGCGAGGTGAACGACGTCGTTCACGCCGGTGACGGGGTTCCACCACGCGTCGGTCGCCAGCACGGTGACCGTGAACGCGTAGTTGATGGATTGGTCGGTGGCGGCGCCGGTACGGCCGGTCGCAGTACCCGGCGCCACGCGCTCACCCGGCGCCAGCACGAGCACACGGGAGAACGTGCCACCGACTATGGTGACCGCCGAGCTGGTGTCGGCGGTGATCGTCTGGTCGAGATCGGTGATCCAGATCTTCTGCGGGCCCGAGCGGTGGAGCCGCACCGGCACCAGCACCTGGCCGTTGGCGAGCGTGGTCTCCGCCGGCATCAGCGCGAACGTGTCGGTGGAGGCGAGCGCGACGTGGTCGGCGACGCCCGGCACCAGGTTCCAGTAGGCGTCGACCGCGCGCAGCGTGAGCGTGAACAGGCTGCCCGCGCTCTGCGTCGTGGGCGTGCCGCTGCGGCCGTCGGCTTCGCCGCTCGTCGCGGTTTCGCCCGGGAGCAGGATCTCGAGCCCCGCGAGCGGGCCCGGCGAGACGACGAACGTGTTGCTGGAGCCGACGTGCGGGGGCGCGGAGAAGTCGCTGCACGTGAACTTCACCGCGTTGCCCGCGCCCTTGAACGTGAGGCTGCCGGCCCAGACACCCGCCGAGAGCGTCACGCGCTCGGGGCTCATCGAGCCGGCGCCGGTGTTCGCCGCAAGGTTCACGTCGCCGGCGTAGTCGGGGATGGTGTTGCCGCTGACGTCGGTGGCGCGGATCGTCACCGCCACCGGAACGCCCGCCACCTGCGAAGCGCCGATCGCCGAGACCACGAAGTGATCGGCACTGCTGGGCTGAACGAGGATGCCCGGCGACGTCATGCCCTGGATGCCGGCATTGGAGACGTCGCTCACGGTGAGCGTCTGCGTGCCGACCGTGTTGAGCGTGACGTTCAACTGCGCCGTGCCTCCCGCGAGCACGCCGTTCACCGGCGTGCTCGCCGCGGCGTCGCTGGAGGTGATGCGCACGTTGTCGGCGCTGGGGACGAGGTTCCACCACCCATCGGTGGCGTTCACGGTCACCGCGAACGCGTGGCCGGCGCTCTGGGACGCGGGCGAGCCCGCCTTGCCGCTGGCGCTGCCGGGCAGCGACGTCTCGCCCGGCGCGAGCAGCTGCACGCGCGTGAAACCGGCCGGGTGGACGACGAACGGATCGCTGGTGCCGTTCTTCCCCGGCGCGGTCGCGAGCCACGCGTAGAAATTGCAGTTGCCGCGGTTGATGTTGGTCTCGTCCGCGCGCAGCGCCGCGAGCCCGCCGCTCCAGGTGCCGTTCACCAGCGTCAGGCTGTCGGGCGAGGTGCCGCCGTCGCCGAAGCTCGTGGTCTCCTTGAGCCGCACCACGCCGCTGAAGCCGCTCACCGTGATGCCCTGCGGGTCCACGGCGCGCAGCGTCATCGCCTCGGGCGCGCCGGCGGTGAAGTGCTTCTGGCTGATGGTGCTGAACACGAAGCCCTGGAGCACGAGCGCCTGCACGCTGGCGCTGGTGCCGTCGGGGATGGTGTTGTCGGTCTGGTCGTGCACGAACATCGTGAACGAGCCGTTGGCGTTGAGCGTGACGCTGAACGAGCCGGTGCCGCTCGCGAGTTGCGCCGGCGCGGGGAGCGTGGCGCTGGCATCAGACGACAACACCTGGACCGTGTTCGTGACCGAGGCCACGCGGGTCCAGGTGTTGTCGCAGGCGTTCACCGTGATCGTGAACGGCACCCCGACCGTCTGCGCTCGTGGCAGCCCGGTCTTGCCCGAGGGTGTTCCCGGCGCCGCGGTTTCGCCCGGCAACAGCACCTGGAGCCGCGTGTAGGGGCCGGCGGAGGCCGGCGCGGCGAGCATCGCGGCCAGCGACGCCGCGAGCGCGAACGTGGTCGCGCCGGAACGGAGCGCGGAAACGAGCGAACGCAAGATGCACACTCCACGAGGAGGGGGGCGCGGGCCGTCACAGACATCCGACCGACGGGCGCGCCCAGATCGACGTTTCGAAGAACCCTCGAACGCGATCCCTCGTGTTCGTGCTGGTCGTGGTCCCCAAGACCGGGCCACGGGGGCGTCGGCTCTCGCATGGGACGTGCCCGCGCGCGTCGTGCAGCGAGCCGAGTGTGCCGCGCTGTGTCCGGAACTTGTTCCGGCACACCATGTCCCGTCCTTGTGGCGAGCGTTCGAAATGGAATGCGGAGGGCAGTTCACCACGCGCTCGGGCGAAGTTTCGCGTCCTGAGCGCGTGCGCGATGACATGCACGCACTGCAAATCAGCGACGGGAACGCAGGGTGCGGCGCCCCGCACGCAAGCGAAACGCACTCGGCTCGAGCGTGGCGACAACGATGACACTCGCCGCGCGGAGCGCGGGCAGCGCGATGGCTTCAGTGATCAGGTGAGAATGGAACGGCGCGGGCGATGCCCGCTCCGTGCCCAGCGTCAGTACGTGATCTTCCAGCCCAGGCTCACCGTCACCAGCATCTCGTGTGTCTGGAGGTCCTGCGGCTTGGGCGCGCCCTCGGGTGGGTTCGCCACCGAGGGCGTGGCCTGGCTCCCGAACGCCGTGGTGAGCCCGAGCGCGAGGTCCGAGCGCCACACGTGCCAGTTCACGCCCGCCGCCACGTCGTGGAGGTCCCACGCCGTGACCGATGCGCTCGGGGCCTCGCCCTGGTTCCTTCCGCTGAGGTCGGTGTGATAACTCGCGAACCCGATCAGCGTGTTGCTGAAGCGGTGCTCGAGCCCCACGCCCCAGTTGAACACGGCGTCCATGCGGTCGGTGATCACCACTATCGCCGTGCTGTCGCCGTTCGGCTTGCGGATCTGGAACTCGGGGCTCTCGAGCACGGTGTACTTCGAGATCTCGGCGTTCCAGTCGATCGCCGCATGGATGCGCGTGCCGCCAATCCCGTACGAGGCGCCGGCGCCCGCGCCGAGCGGCGTGCGGTGCTTTGCCTTGATGTCCGGCGTGTAGCTGGCACCCATGACGTTGCCGATCGAGCCGGTCTCGTCGACCAAGGTACTGTTGAAGTTCGTGGATCCGCCGCCGAAGAGCCCGAGGTTGGGCGTCGTGAGCGTGGCGCCGTACGTGAGCGAATCGCGCACGCCACTGAGGCCGAAGCGGGCGAGCAGCGACCAGTACATGTAGTCGAACTCGCGGCTCTGGCTGAGGACCGCGGATTGGCCCGCGTTGTTGCGGCCCTCGAGAAGAAGGGCGGCGCGGGTGCGTTGGCTGTGCACGGTGAGGAACGGCGACACGCCGAATCCGAGCGTCGGCGAGAGGTTGTGTGCCCAGGTGAGGCCATACCAACTCTCGCTGAAATCCTGCTTGAGCTGAATCTCACCCGCTCCGAACGCGGCGCCGGTGATCGGCGCGAGCGACGGTGCGACCAGACGGTTGTTCATCTCCATGTCCATCGAGCCGCGCGTCAGGAAGGCGTATGCCAGCCGGTCGTGCTTCAAGATGGGGATCTCGCCCGCGAACAGCGACGGCACGGTCAGGAACGAGGCGGAAACCAGCGTCTTCCCCGGACCGCTGCCGTTGTCGACCGCGACCCGCTGGTACTGGTAGGCGCTGCCCGCGAGCAGGAACTCGGCGGACTTGGTGAGCGCCAGGGCGCCCGGGTTGTAAAAGGTGGAGCTGATGTCACCCGGGCTGCCGATCACCGCGCCACCGAGGAGCTGCGAGCGCGTGCCGTACGCGGTGGACCAGTAGTTGGCGTCCTGGGCATGGGCCGTGGCGGCACCGAGGCCAACGAGACCGGCGGCGAGGACGAGGGCAATGGGACGCATCGGGGACGGCCTCCATCGGGGTGACGACTTGGCGAGGGACGCGACAGGGTAAGAGTGCGGCGGCCGATTCACAATCGGGACCCCGCGCGCCTACATCGAATCCCCGCAGCGCGGACGCGGAAACCCCGCATGGAACGCCACGAGCGGCGGGGCTAGTCTCGCGCCATGCCCGCCACCGGTCTTGCGGTCGCGATCACGCTGCTCGCGTCCGCCACTCCCTCCCTGCCCGCCGCATCCTCCGCTGACATCGCCCGCTGGCAGCGGCAGGCAGCCGCGGTGACCATCACCCGCGACGACTGGGGTATCGCGCACGTCCACGGGAAGACCGACGCGGACGCCGTCTTCGGCATGGAGTACGCCCAGGCGGAGGACGACTTCCCGCGCGTGGAGATGAACTACGTCAAAGCGCTCGGCCGCCGGGCCGAGGCCGACGGCGAATCCGCGATGTTCGAAGACCTGCGCATGAAGCTGTTCGTGGACCCGGACACGCTCCGGGCGCAGTACCGCGCGAGTCCGGCCTGGCTGCGAAAGCTCATGGACGCATTCGCGGATGGCCTCAACTACTACCTCCACCGCCACCCCGAGGTGCACCCGCGCGTCATCACCCGATTCGAGCCGTGGATGGCGCTGTCGTTCACCGAGGGCAGTATCGGCGGCGACATCGAGCACGTGAATGTGGACAAGCTGGCGAAGTTCTATGGCCGCATCGCGACGCCGGGGGTGCCCGAGGGTGGCGACGGGCCGAGCGGTGCTCTCGGCGCCGACCCGTTCCGCGAGCCCGACGGCTCGAACGGCATCGCCATCGCGCCCAAGCTCTCGCGCGACCATCACGCGCTGCTGTGGATCAACCCGCACACGTCGTTCTACTTCCGCTCCGAGCTGCAGATGGCCAGTGACGAGGGACTCGACGCCTACGGCGCCGTGACCTGGGGGCAATTCTTCGTCTACCAGGGCTTCAATCGCAGCTGCGGCTGGATGCACACCTCGAGCAGCGCGGACAACATCGACGAGTTCATGGAGACGGTGACGGGCAGCGGCCCGACGCTGCGCTATCGACATGGCACCCAGAACCTCCCGGTCGCCACGCGGACGATCACGGTTCCCTATCGGACGCCGACGGGCATGGCGAAGCGCACGTTCACCGCGTACTTCACGCGGCACGGGCCTATCGTGCGCATGAGGGACAAGCGCTGGATGAGCGTGAGCCTGATGAACCGGCCGATCGAGGCGCTGACGCAATCCTACGCGCGCACGAAGGCCGCCGATCTGCCGGCGTTTCGGAAGGTGATGGAGCTGCACAGCAACTCCTCCAACAACACGCTGTTCGCGGATGCACGTGGCAACATCGCCTACTTCCATGCGAACTACATCCCGCGGCGCGATACCAGCTTCGATTGGACGGATCCGGTCGAGGGGAGCGATCCGCGGACGGACTATCGCGGCGTGCTGTCGGTCGACGAGTCGCCGAACGCGATCAACCCCGCGACCGGCTGGGCGTTCAACTCGAACAACTGGCCGTGGACCGCGGCCGGCACCGCGAGCCCGCGACGGCAGGCGTTTCCACGCTACGTGGAGAAGGACACGGAGGAGACGCCCCGAGGCGTGCACGCGATCCGCGAGCTGACGCGCGGGCGTGACTGGACGTTGCAGTCGCTCACCGCCGCCGCGTTCGACCCCTGGCTGCCTGCGTTCGAGCGGATGCTGCCGCCGCTGCTCGCGGCGTACGACCACCTGCCCCATTCCGACCCGCGCCGCACGCGCCTCGCAGGCGAGATCGCGGCGCTGCGCGGCTGGGATCGGCGCTGGGCGGCGACCTCGATCCCAACCACGCTCGCGATCTACTGGGGCGAGCGCGCCATGCGCGCGGTGCTGCCCGTGGCCGACGCGGCGCACGTGGGGGCGCAGACGTACGTGGCCACGCGCGCGGACGCGGGTACGCTGCTCGCCGCCCTCACCGCCGCCTCCGACACGCTCACGCAGGTGTTCGGCACGTGGAAGACGCCGTGGGGCGAGATCAACCGCTTCCAGCGGATCGACGAACGCATCGAGCCGCGCTTCGACGACGCCCAGCCGAGCCTCGCGGTGCCGTTCACGAGCGGCATCTGGGGATCGCTCGCGGCGTTCGGCGCCCACCCGTGGCCGGGCACGAAGCGCTGGTACGGATACGCCGGCAACAGCTTCGTCGCCGCGGTCGATTTCGGCGACACCGTGCGCGCGATCGCGGTGACCGCCGGTGGCGAGAGCGGCCATCGGGGCTCACCGCACTTCGACGACCAGGCGGAGCGCTACATCGCGGGGAACCTGCGCGAGGTGTACTTCCACCCCTGGCAGCTGGCGAAGCACACCGCGCGCACCTACCACCCCGGCGAGTAGCCGGCGGTCAGTCGGAGCCCGCGGGTTGGGCCTGGCCCGAGGCGATCGCCTTCTCGGCGAGGCTCCGGATCTGCTCGAACGCCAGCTTCGTGGCCCGCCCCTGCTGCTCGCCCAGCTCGGCCTGGCGCCGGCCCAGCTCCTGTTGCTGCGCTCCCAGCTCTCGCTGCCGCTCGGCGAGTGATCGCACCTGAGCCGAGAGCTCGCGGAGCTGCTGGTGCAACTCGTCCAGCTCAGCGCGGTGGCGATCGTAGTCACGCGCC
>DATLUU010000354.1:0-3446 GCA_035577885.1 Verrucomicrobiia bacterium | reverse complement strand
CGCGAGCCGGGCATCGGTGAAGTGCGGTGACAGCGCCAGCCGCTGCTCGAGCGGGAGCGCTGAAGGCTCGCACTTCGCCTGCTCGGCGGCGGCCCACAGGGCACCCACCGCGCGATGCGCCTCGCGGAACGGCACGCCCTCGCTGACGAGCGAATCGGCAAGTTCGACGGCAAGTAGATCGTTCGTGAGCGAGGCGGCGATGCGGTCGCGGTTCGGCGCCAGCGCATCGATCGCCGGCGGCAACGCCGCGAGCAGCAGCTCGAGCGTGTCCGCGGTATCGAACACCGCTTCCTTGTCTTCCTGCAGATCCTTCTGGTACGAGCTGGGCAGACCTTTCAGGAGCGTCGCCAGCCGCTGCGCGTTCGCGAGCAGCCGCGCGCTCTTGCCGCGCGCCAGCTCAAAGAGATCGGGGTTGCGCTTCTGCGGCAACAGGCTCGAGCCGGTCGAGAACCCGTCCGGCGCACGGAACCAGCCGAACGCGGGCGAGCAGAAGAGCACCAGGTCTTCCGACAGGCGCGACAGGTGCACGCCCAGGAGCGCCGCCGCCTGCAGGTACTGGACGGCGAAGTCGCGATCGCCCACGGCATCGAGCGAGTTGAGCGCCACCCGCGAGAACCCGAGCCGTGTCGCGAGCGAGGCGCGGTCGTACCGGAGCGGCGTGCCGGCCACGGCGCCGGCGCCGAGCGGCAGCCGATCGGCCGCCTCGCGTGCCTCGGCGAAGCGCTCCTCGTCGCGCGAGAACGCCTCCACGTGCGCCAGCCACCAGTGCGCGAGGCGCACCGGCTGCGCGGGCTGAAGGTGCGTGTAGGACGCGCACGCCAGGTCGCCGGCGTCACGCGCCTGCGTCACCAGCGCCCGCTCCAGCTCGCGCACGCCCTCGACGGCCGTGTCGCAAAGCCGCATGACGTGCATGCGCAGCAGCGTCGCCACCTGGTCGTTGCGCGAGCGGCCGGTGTGGAGCCGGAGCGCCGGATCGCCACAGCGGACGACGAGCGCCGACTCCACCGCCGAGTGCACGTCCTCGCCGGCGAGCTTCGCGAGCCCCGCGCCCAGGTCGGCCTCGAGGCTGTCGCACGCCGCGGTGAGCGCCGCGCACTCGGCCTCGCTCATGATGCCGCACTCGGCGAGCGTGGCGGCGTAGGCGCGCGAGAGCGCCAGCTCCTCACCCACGAGCCGCGAGTCCACGGGCAGCGAGTCGTTCAATGCCCGCGCGCGCGGATCGAGGCCGACGGAGAGCCGGCCCTGCCACACCGCGTCGGGCTTCTTCTCGTTCACCGCGTCACACCTCCGACCGGCTCTTCCTTCTTCTGCCCATTGCCGCGGTGCGCGGCCGTGGCGAGCGGCAGGCCGAAGAGCCGGATGAAGCCCTCGGCGTGCGCGGGCGTGTAGCCGGCCATGTCGAACGACGCCAGCGAGGGCAGGTAGAGCGTCTGCGGGCTCGTGCGGCCGATGGCCACGGCGCGGCCCTTGTAGAGCTCCACGGTCACCTCACCGGTCGCCACCTCGAGTGCCGTGTCCACGAACGCCTGCAGTGCGCGCCGGAGCGGAGAGAACCAGAGCCCGTTGTAGACCAAGTCGGCATAGCGCACGGCCATCTCGGCGCGCGTGCGCAGCAGGTCGTGCGGCAGCACCAGCCGGCAGAGGTCGTCGAGCGCCTCGTGCAGCACGGTACCGCCCGGCGTCTCGTAGACGCCGCGCGACTTCATGCCCACCAACCGGCTCTCGACCACGTCCGCGCGGCCCACGCCGTGCTTGCCGGCGATCTGGTTCAGCTTCTCGAGCAGCTCCACCGGGCCGAGCGCCTTGCCGTTGACGCTCGTCGGCTTGCCGCCCTCGAAGCCCACGACCACCTTCTCCGGCTGCGCAGGCCACTGGTCGGGCGACGACGTCAGCTTGTACATGGGCTCCGCCGGGGCGACGGCGGGGTCCTCGAGCTGGCCACCCTCATGAGAAAGATGCCAGAGGTTGGCGTCGCGCGAGTAGAGGTCGCCCGGCTTCTGCGACACCGGCACGCCGTGACCCTGCGCGTAGGCCAGCGCCTCCTCGCGCGAGCCGATGGTCCACTCGCGCCACGGCGCGATCACGGGCAGCTCGGGGGCCAACGCCATGTACGCGAGCTCGAAGCGGACTTGATCATTGCCCTTGCCCGTGCAGCCGTGCGCCAGCGCGTCCGAGTGCGTGCGCTGCGCCGCCCACACCTGGCGCGAGGCGATCAACGGCCGCGCCAGCGACGTGCCGAGCAGGTACCGGCCTTCGTAAACGGCCCCCGCCCGCAGGGCGGGGAAACAAAAGTCGCGCACGAACGGCACGCGCAGGTCTTCCACGATCACGTCCGCGGCGCCGATCTTGCGCGCTTTCGCTTCGAGCCCGGAGAGCTCCTCGCCGCCCTGGCCCACGTCGCTGCAGTAGCACACCACCTCGCAGCCGTAGTGCTCCTTCAACCACGGCACGATGATGCTGGTGTCGAGGCCGCCCGAGTACGCGAGCGCCGCGCGCTTCACCTTGAGCTTCGTCACTTCTTCACTCCTCCTGCCGCCGCGGCGAGCGCCGCGTCCAGCCTCATGAGTCCTTCCTCGATCTCGGCGTCCGTCACCGTGAGCGGCGGCAGCACGCGCACTGCGCGCTCGCCACCGCGGACGAGGAGCAGGCCCGCTTCACGGGCGGCCGCGACCAGCGCCGCGGGCTCGATCGTGCCGGTGCTCAGGTCGATGGCGCGCAGCAGCCCCAGGCCCCTTGCCTCGCGCACGGCCGCGTGCTTCGCCGCCAGCGCCTCGAGCCCCGCCGTGAGCTTCCTCGCCGCCCTGCGCACGCGCTCGAGGAACGCCGGACGCCTCACCTGGGCCAGCGACCATCTCGCGGCCGCCGCGCACACAGGATTGCCTCCGAACGTGCAGCCGTGCATCCCCGGAGCCAGCGTCTTCGCCACCTCCTCGGTCATGAGCACGGCGGCGATCGGCAGCCCCGCGCCCAGCGCCTTGCTCATCACGGTCAGGTCGGCGCGGATGTCGAAATGCTCTTGCGCCAGCAGCCGGCCGGTGCGGCCCATGCCGGTCTGCACCTCGTCCAGGATGAGTACTGCGCCCAGCGCCGTCGTGCGCGCGCGGAGCGCCTGCAGGAAGTCGCGCGTGCCGGGCACGGCGCCGCTCTCGCCCTGGACGCACTCCACCACCACCGCGCACACGTCGCGGTCGAGCACGGCATTGAGCGCGTTGACGTCGTTGTAGGGCGCGAAGCGCACGCCGGGGATCAGCGGCTCGAACGGCTCGCGATAGGGCGGGTTGTACGTGGCCGAGAGCGCGAACCCGGTGCGGCCGTGGAAGCCACCCTCGAACGCCAGGATGCCGCGGGCAGGCAGGCCCAGTGCCCGGGCGCGCGCGCGCCCGAACTTGAGCGCCGCGTCCAGGCCCTCGGTGCCCGAGTTGCAGAAGAACACGCGGTCGTAGCCC
>DATLUU010000353.1:0-2496 GCA_035577885.1 Verrucomicrobiia bacterium | reverse complement strand
AACGTGCGCACCGCCGGCATGCAGTCGGAGGACCGCACGGTGCGCGGCGTGTTCGTGATCGAGGTCCCGAACGCGGCGCGGCTCACGGACATCATGAACGCGCTGCGGAAGCTCCCCGGCGTCTCGCGCGTCGAGCGGCGGTTGCGGATGCTGCGGCCGCCGCGCCGTCCGGCGGACGGCGCGTGAGAGCGCTGGTGCAGCGGGTCGCGCGCGCGAGCGTGAGCGTGGAAGGGGAGTTGCGCGGCGAGATCGGGCCCGGGCTGCTCGTGCTCCTCGGCGCCGCGCACGCGGACGGCGAGGAGGAAGCCCGCTGGCTCGCGGAGAAGGTCGCCGGGCTGCGCGTGTTCGCCGATCCGGAGGGGAAGATGAACCGCGACGTGCGCGAGTCGGGAGGCGCGTGCCTCGTGGTGCCGCAGTTCACGCTCTACGGGGACGCGCGCCGTGGCCGCCGTCCCGATTTCACCGCGGCCGCGAGCCCGGATGTGGCCGAGCCGCTGTTCGAGCGGTTCTGTGCGAAGCTCGCTGAGAACGGCGTCAGCGTCGCACGAGGTGTCTTCCGCGCGCACATGCTCGTGGAGCTGGCGAATGACGGGCCGGTGACGCTGATGATCGACGCGCCCGCGCGTGCGGTGGAAGCCGGGGCGTGAGCGCGGCGAGCGGCACGGCCGCGAAGCTCTTCTGGCGCGGCCGCCGGCCGTTGGTGCTCGCGTCCGCCTCGCCGCGGCGGGTGGCGCTGCTGCGCCAGGCCGGCGCCGAGTTCACCGTGGTCGACCCCGGCCCCGACCGCGACTGGCCCGGGAAGGCCGAGCCCCGGCACGGCGTGCGCGCGCTGGCGCTCGACAAGGCGCGCCGGGTGGCGGTGACGAGGCGCGTGTCCGTGGTCGTGGGCGCGGACACCGTGGTGGTGGTGCGCGGCCAGCGGCTGGGCAAGCCCGCCAACCGCGAGGAGGCGCGCGCCATGCTGCTCCAGCTCCACGGCCGCCAGCACGAGGTGTGGACCGGCATCGCCGTGGTGCAGGACGGCGAGCAGCGCACCGCGGCGGAGAAGACGGTGGTGCGCATGGCCAGGCTCAGCGACCGCGACGTGGACGAGTACCTGAAGAGCGGCGAATCCCTGGACAAGGCCGGCGCCTACGGCATCCAGGGTCTCGCCGGCCAGTTCGTGAGGGCGATCGAGGGCGACTACTCCAACGTCGTCGGCCTGCCGCTCGCCCGCCTGCGCGCCCTGCTCGAGGAATTCGCGTAGCGGCTTGGTGTTGCGGGCCGCGCCACGGTCTTGACATGCGGTCGGGCGCAAGGGTATTTTCCGGCGCTCTCTGCTGGCGGGCCTCGCCGTCGACCCGTGTGCAGCACGGGTATTCCGCGACGCATAAGCCGTTCGCGCGCGGCCGTTTCGGCCCTGTGGGACGTTCCCGCGCCAGCGACATCTCGGAGGATGGATGAAGACGTTTTCCGCCCGCGAGGGTGACATCCAGCGGCGCTGGTTGCTCGTGGACGCCGAGGGCAAGACGCTCGGCCGCCTCGCGACGCAGGTCGCGATGGCGCTCCGCGGCAAGTTGAAGCCGATCTACACGCCGCACATGGACACGGGTGACTTCGTCATCGTGATCAATGCGGAGAAGGTGAAGCTCACCGGCACGAAGCCGGAGCAGAAGAAGTACTTCCACCACACCATGTACCCGGGCGGCGCCAGCTGGACCAAGATCTCCGAAATGTTCGCGAAGCATCCGGAGCGCGTGGTCGAGAAGGCGGTGAAGGGCATGGTGCCGCGCAACCGGCTCGGCCGCGCGATGGTGAAGAAGCTCAAGGTCTACGCGGGC
This sequence comes from Verrucomicrobiia bacterium, assembly GCA_035577885.1. GTDB lineage: Bacteria > Eisenbacteria > RBG-16-71-46 > RBG-16-71-46 > RBG-16-71-46 > JAIOPA01. The sequence goes on along the minus strand of DATLUU010000353.1, from coordinate 676 downwards.
CCCGAGCACCCGCACCAGGCGCAGAAGCCCGAAGCCTGGACCATCGAGGCCTGAACGGGAGACGCATGACGACGACGACGACGAGACCCCTGACCGGCCGGCGGAAGGAAGCGGTGGCGCGCGTGCGCCTCGTCGCGGGCACGGGACAGACGCTGGTGAACGGCCGCCCCGCGCTCGACTACCTGCGGCGCCAGACCCTGGTGCTGCACGCGTTCCAGGCGCTCACGGTGGCCAACCTTTCGGACAAGATCGACGTCCATGCCCGCGTCGCGGGCGGTGGGTTGACCGGCCAGGCCGGCGCGATCCGCATGGGCGTGGCACACGCGCTCGTGCGCCAGGACGAGGCCTTGAAGGCGCTGCTCGGCCGCGAGGGCTTCCTCACGCGCGACTCGCGCATGAAGGAGCGCAAGAAGTACGGGCAGCCGGGCGCGCGCAAGCGCTTCCAGTTCAGCAAGCGGTAGTCGTAACAGCAGCAGCGGTATCCATCTCACACGCCCTGCAAGCGCCGGGGTCCCGCTTCGCTTCAGCGGATCGGGTGGCGGTGCGACGCGACACGCCAGGGCGGCGGCAGAACCCCTGAGGAGGCAGTCCGTGGCCGAAATCACGATGAAGGACCTGCTCGAAGCCGGAGTGCACTTCGGGCACCAGACGCGTCGATGGAATCCGCAGATGAAGA
>DATLUU010000352.1:0-5760 GCA_035577885.1 Verrucomicrobiia bacterium | reverse complement strand
CCTGAACCGCACGAAGCCCTGCGTGACCGTGCTCGCGCCGAGCCGTGCGCGCACCCAGAACACGCCGGCGCCGGCATCGGTGCCGCTCGAGGTGCGGCCGTCCCAGTGCCAACGGCTATCGCCTGCGGGGATCGTGCCGCGTGCCAGCTCGGCGACGCGCTGGCCGGCCACGTTCAACACTTCCACCACCCCGGTCTCGGCCTCGGGCAACGACAGCACGACGACGGTGCCGGCGCGCGTCGGGTTGGGCGCCGCCGTGAGCCGCATCGTGGGCCCGCTCGGCGGCGCCCCGTCCGTTCCCTGGGGTCCCGCCACCACGTGGAGCACCGAGTCGAAGCACACGTTCACCGACAGGCGGACCTCGATGTCGATGGCGGGGAAGATCCCGCGCGTGGGCACCAGGCCGCTGTCGAAATGCTGCGCGAGCGCGCCGTCGGTGACCACGTCCAGCTGCATGCGCTGCATGTTCGCCACCTCGCCGCCGATGTCGTACGTGCCGTGCCCGGTGATGGTCGCGAACGCGCCGGTCCCCGGCACCGGGTAGCGCCAGACGATGTTGAGCAGCGCGTAGTGCGCGTAGAGCGGATCGACGCTGGTGCGATAGAACGTAAACGTGCCCGAGAGCGGGCCGGTGGTCACCCACGGGCAGTCACAGGGGCCATCGCAGCCGTAGCCGAAGTCTGCGGGCTTGAACAGTGCGTACTGGATCGGGTCCAGGACCTGCGCGGCGGCGGGCCGGAACGGCACGAAAGCCGTGAGCGTCGCGAGCGCGACGACGAGGGCGAGCCAATGGCGAGCACGTCGCATGGGAACCTCCGGGCTCGGGTGGCGCGGCGCTCGACGAGCCTACCCCCGGACCGCTTCCCGTCCCAGCCCGGAATTCGGTTTTGCACCCGGTCCGCCCCGCTCGCATGATGGCGGCGCGTCGCCGAGCCGCCCCCCGCGCCGTCCTCTCCCGGAGCCGCATGAGCCGCACGATCCGCCCCGCCACCGATCCGCCCCCCCAAGGTTCCGCGCCGCTGCTCTTCGGCGTGCTGCTGCTGGCGCTGCTGCCCTGGGCCTCGCGGTACCTGGCGACGGGCGAGCTGTCGCGCTCGCCACGCGAGACCTGGACCTCGATCGCGGCCTCGGCGGTCGCGATCGCGTTCGGGATCTGGATCCTGGTGCTCCTCCGCCGCGAGCGGGCCACGAACGCGCGCCACTTGGCCGACCTCGAGGCGCTGACCCTCTCCGATCCGCTGACCGGCCTCGGCAACCGCCGGGCGCTCGAGCGCGAGCTGGCCCGCACCATGCTGCGCTCGCGGCGGCTCGACCACCCGCTGTCGCTGCTGTTCCTGGACGTCAACGAGCTGAAGCTCGTCAACGACCGCTTCGGCCACGCCGCGGGCGACGACACGCTGCGCGCGCTCGGCGCCACCCTGCGCCAGTGCTCGCGCGACGGCGCCGACAGCGGCTACCGCGTGGGCGGCGACGAGTTCGTGTTGATCGTGCTCGCCGACCGCGAGGGCGCCGAGCGCCTGGCGCGCCGCATCCACGACGGCTTCAACGCGCGCTCGCCGCACCAGAGCCGGCTCTCCCCCGGCGTCGTGGAGTGGGACGGCGCGCTGTCCGCGAGCGAGCTCTTGAACGAGGCCGACAAGCGCATGTACCGCAACAAGCACATGAGCCGCGCCTCGACCCCGATCGCGGATCCGGAGAAGGAGTAGAGCTCAGTCCACCGCGGTCTGGTGGACGACCTGCACGTGCTTCTCGGTCACCCACGGCCAGCTGAAGCGCGCGGCGAGCGAGCGGTTCTCGCGCTGCGAGTGCCACTCGATGCGCGGGCCCTCGCCGGTCAGGTCGTCGGCGAAGTCGGGATCCACCGCCTCGCCGGCCACGAGCATGGCGTCGCGCGGGTCCAAGCCGGCCCGCTTCGGGCGCGGCGGCGTCGTCGCGCGGTGCTTCGCGAGCTGGCGCGCCACCCAGCCGGTCATGCGCGGTCGCAGGTCCGCGAGCACGTTGAAGCACTCGTGCGCGCCGCGCGGGTAGTAGACCAGCTCGCGCTCGCAGCGGGCGTTGGCGAAGATGCGCTGCGCTTCCTCGCCGGGTGTGATCATGTCGTGCCCGCCGCCCGCCACCATGAGCGGTGCCTTCAACTCGGGCAGCGTGCCGGCGAGCGTGATGCGCGGGATGTGCTTGTCCATCTCCTCCACGCTCATCTGGTAGAGCGAGGCGAGCTCCTTGCGCATCGAGAACAGCGTCACGTTCCAGTACACGTCCACCGAGTAGGGCGGGCTCACCGCGGCGACGCAGCGCACGCGTTTGTCGTGCGACGCCATGCGGATCGCGGCGTAGCCGCCGAGCGAGAGCCCCATGTAGGCGATGGCGTCGGAGTCCAGCGCCGGGATCGACTCGATGTGGTTGACGATGGCGACGCCGAGCGGTCGCGGCTCGGCGACGCTCGAGAGGCGGTGGAACGTCTGCCCCAGTCCGGGCCCATCCAGGCACACGGTGGCGATGCCGCGCTCGAGGTAGGCATCGGACCAGCAGTGCAGCTCTTCCTTGACGCCGTTCGTGCCGTTGAAGATCACCACCACGGGATGCGGGCCGTAGCCGAGCGGCAGCCGCATCACGCCCTTCACCTTCCGCTTCCTGAACTCGACCTCGAAGGGCTGGGTCGGCGGCATGCAGCGCGGACCGGCCAGTTCGTACGCCGCCACGCACATCTCGTGCAGGCGCTTCTTGCGCTCCGGGTTCATGAACACGACGTACTGCGCGAAGTTGTATGCAGCGGACGCCCACAGGAAGCGACGGCCCGCCTCGGTGGTCTTGCCGAGCACGAGCGCGTCATGGGCGGCCTGCTCGTGCGCGCGGCCGAGGCTCTCCCACTCGTCCACCCACGATTCGAGGCTGGTGATGCGCCCGAGCACGAAGTCCAGGTCGGCGGGCGTGATGCCGTTGTTCGTGAACTGGAGCTTGGCCCACGCCGGCATCTGCCGCGTGAGGCCGAGACGCAGGCTCAGGCGCACGAAACCCGGCCGCAGCAGCTGCCCGCGCAGCATGTGCGGTACCAGGAGTTCGAGTCTTCCGCCTTTGACCTGCATCGTCGTCTCCGGGTTCTCGAGATCCGGGGTGCTCGACCCCACGTTCACCCTACGCAGCAAAGAGCAGTTGTTGTGCCACGTAATTGGGAGTTCTGGCGTCGAGTTGATGACCCCGGCATCACGTGGTTCGCGCGGTGCACGCGCGCGGGACCGCAATCCGCATTGCCAAGTCCTCGACAACCTCAATCATCTCAGCTTCGGCCATGCGGTTGCAGCAACTGGATGCAAATGACTCGCCGTCAGCCTTCCACGACCCGGGCGCGATAGCACTCGAGCAGCCGGAGCGTGATCTCGCGCTCGGGCGTCTTGCGCCCGGCGACCTCACGCAGGGGAAGCAGCTCCTGGACCGAGTTGGTGACGAAGACCTCGGACGCCCAGCGCAGCATCTCCAGCGGCACCGGCGCCTCGTGCGCGATGATCCCGAGCGGCCGGCAGAGCTCGAGCACGGTGGCCCGGGTGACCCCGGGCAGCACGTTGGCCGAGAGGGGCGGCGTATAGATGTCGCCGCCCGAGCGCACCACGAACACGTTGCTGGCCGCGCCCTCCAGCACCTCGCCGTCGGGCGAGACGAGCAGCACCTCGTCCGCGCCGAGCGCGCGGCCCTCCTCGCGCGCCAGGTCCAGGGCCAGCCGGCTCGTGGTCTTGTGCCGGCCGAGGAAGCCGGGCGTGAACGGCGTCTGCGAGAGCACCGCCCGGCCACCGAGCGGCCCACCGTCGTCGGGGTGGCGCTGTCGCGCTCCTGGCCAGAGCCGGCTCCCGACCGGTTCCGCCTCGACCCATGCGCCCGTCCGCACCGGCCGGCCGCCGGCGACGCCACGGGTCACGGTGACGCGCACCACGGCATCCGAGAGTGCGCACGCCTCCAGCACCTCGCCGACCGCGTCGCGCAGCCGCGATGGCGAGGGCGGCACCGGGAACCCCAGCTCGGCGGCCGAGAGCACCAGCCGCTCCATGTGCCGCTCCCAGGCGAATGGCCTCCCGCCGTAGACGCGCAGCGTCTCGAACAGCCCGCCGCCGTCTCGCGCCCCGCGGTCGAACACCGACACCGCGGCCAGCTCGCCACGCACGATGCGGCCGTTCAACCACACCGCACGGTCCGGAAGGCGCGTACCCCGGGGGAGCGGGATCGTCATAGGCCGGGCACGGTATCACCGCGCGCCGGAGCGGCCCTCAACGCAGGATGACGACCGGCCCTTCTGCCTGCTGGTCCCCGGCCCTGACGCGGAAGTAGTAGAGGCCCGGCGGCAGCCGTTGGTTGCCCATCGCGACGCGGTGCTCGCCGGCCTGCTGCCGCACGCCGTCCAGCAGGGTCGCGGCCACGCGCCCGGCCGTGTCGAACAGGTGCACGGTCACGTTCTGCGGGTCGTTCAGCGCGTACACGATCTCGCCGTGGCCGCGTGAGGGGTTGGGCAGCGCGCGCGCCATGAACCGGCCGGGGATCAAGATCGGCTCCGGCGCAGCGGCGACCGGCTCCGCCTTGAGGAACAGCGCGTCACTCCCGAGGACGAGGAAGTAGATCCCCGGTTCTCCCGAGTTGACGAGCGGATCGCGTGTGCCCTTGATGCGCCACAACTGCCGCCACGTCCACACCAGCTGCGGCTTGCTGGTCGTGTTCACGATCACCGCGCCGTGATCGAAATACCGCAGCCACACGCCGGGCATGACCTCCGTGGGATCGCCGTTCGCGGCGCCGAGCCAGCCGGTGAACGCTCCCGTGCTGTCCGATTGGTTCTTGTAGTCCACGGAGTACTCGTCGAACCACCCCGACGCGGTGCGCTCCTTCAGCATGCAGGCGCTGGAGCCATCCGTTCCCAAGCAGCTCACCCCGAGCGCGTAGCGGGCGATCCGGCAGGCCCCCGCATCGTACATGCCGCCGTAGTACTCGGCCTTGAGCCAGTGCTTCCCCGGTGTCCGTATCCAGGCGACCGCGTCCGTGGGCGTGATGAGCCCGGCGTCGAAGCCCTCGCGCATGTCGCCGGCGATGTTGGTGATGGTCTCGCCGCCGCTGTTGGTCCACACCCTGACCCCGGAGGCCCTGATCCTCGCCACGACGCGCGCCATGTTCACCGTTCGCGCGCTGTCCATCTGGTCGCCATTGGCGAAGCCCGCGCGCTTGTAATCGATCGGCTCGTTCGCCCCTTCGCCGGACCATTTGATCGTGGGCATCCACGAGTCGAGGAAGAGGCCGTTCCAGATCCGGAGGTCCCGCTGTCGCTGGAGCAGGGTCGCCATCGAGTCGGCGAAGGCCTTGTTGCCCCAGTTGACGTTCCACGTGTCGTGCAGCGTGCCGTCCGGCGCGTACAACCACGCGTTGTAGTGCATCATGCAGTAATAGAAGTCCTGCCAGAAGCCGGCCGAGGGCGCCTTGCCGGGAGGGAACCAGACGGAGTTGGTCTGGATGTACCCCAGCACGTCGGCCTGCGGGTTGAAGGTGTGGATCAGCGCCGGAACCTGAGGCCACGAGATGCCATGCAGGTTCCCGAACGGCGCGATGTCGAGCACGAGCCGGGGCCAGCGCGCGCGCTCCCTCACCGCGGCCGTGTCGATGCCACTGCCAACGATGAGTGGTCCGCCCGCGCTCGCATTGGCCTGGTACGAGCACGGCATCGGGAACGCGAACACCGCCGAGAGCAGTAACGCCATCATGCGCGGGACACCTCCATGTGACCTGCGAGGG
>DATLUU010000351.1:0-3132 GCA_035577885.1 Verrucomicrobiia bacterium | reverse complement strand
CGCTATGCCAATCTTGCGTGGCAGACCTTTGCTGGCGTCGGCCTGCAGCTCACCACCATCTGGCGCGTGAACGGCGAGCTCTACTACAACGGGGGTTCGCTCGAACGAGAGGTGCGCCAGCCTGACGGGACCGTGCAGCGTGAAGCGGTCGACGTGAATGGCGTCGGACTCCGCGTGGGCCTGGACATGAAGTTCGATTGAGCGGCATGAGCCACCGTCGATGAAGCCCTGAGGTGCCCGTGACGAAGCCCATGGATGAGCGCAGTCGCAGCACCCGCAAGCGCGCCACCGGCGTCACCGCCGAAGAGATGGGCGCGCGCCAGCGCGAGATCTCGGTCTCCGAGTTCTTCACCAAGAACCGGCACCTGCTGGGCTTCGACAGCCCGCGCAAGGCGCTCTTGACCTGCGTGAAGGAGGCGGTGGACAACGCGCTCGACGCGTGCGAGGAAGCCGGGATCCTCCCCGATGTCGAGGTGAAGCTCGAGATCGTCGCGGAGAACGGGGCGGCACTGCCCGCGAGCCAGGCGTCGCGCTTCCGGATCACCGTCACCGACAACGGCCCGGGCATCGTGCGCCAGCAGATCCCGCGCGTGTTCGCGAAGCTGCTCTACGGCTCCAAGTTCCACCGCCTGCGTCAGAGCCGCGGCCAACAGGGCATCGGGATCTCGGCGGCCGGCATGTATGGCCAGCTCACGACCGGCAAGCCGGTGCAGATCATCTCGCGCACGAGCGCGAGGACCGACGCCCACTATTTCGAAGTCCAGATCGACACCAAGAAGAACGAGCCCCTGGTCCACGAGAGCAAGAAGATCAAGTGGGACCGGCCACGCGGCACCCAGGTCACGCTCGAGGTGGAGGGCAAGTACCAGAAGGGCCGCACCTCGGTGGACGAGTACCTGGACGAGATCGCGATCGCGAACCCGCACGTGTCGCTCACGTATCACACCGTCGAGGGCGAGACCCGCGGGTTCCAGCGCACGGTCGAAGCCCTGCCCGAATCGCCGCGCGAGATCAAGCCCCACCCCTACGGCATCGAGCTCGGCATGCTCCTGAAGATGCTGCACGACACCGGCAGCCATTCGCTCGCCGGCTTCCTCGCCGCCGATTTCAGCCGCGTCTCGCCCGCGCTCGCGAAGCAGATCTGCAAGGGCGCCGGCGTTCCCGCGAGCTCGAAACCCCGCGACGTCACCGGCCAGGCGGCGGAGGCCGTGTACAAGACGCTCCAGGCCACCCGGATCATGGCGCCGCCCACGAACTGCCTGTCGCCGATCGGCGAGAAGGCCATCCTCTCGGGCCTCTATCACCAGATCAAGGGCGAGTTCTACACCGCCGTGAGCCGCCCGCCCGCGGTCTATCGCGGCAATCCGTTCGTGATCGAGGCGGGGCTCGCGTTCGGCAACCGGCCGGTCGAGAGCGAGCGGCCCGAGGCGAAATCCCGGGCGAAGGCGAAGGAGGAAGCGCAGCCGCTCGCCGAGGGCGAGGGCGAGGAGGGCGAGGCCGAGCTGGCCCGCGTGATCCGCTACGCGAACCGCGTGCCGCTCCTCTACCAACAGTCGGCGTGCGTCACCTACAAGGCGGCGCTCGATACCAAGTGGAAGAACTATGGCGTCGGCCAGTCGCGCGGCGCGCTGCCGCAGGGCCCGATGGCGATCTTCGTGCACATGGCGTCGGTGTGGGTGCCGTTCACGAGCGAGTCCAAGGAGGCGATCGCCGACTACGACGAGATCCGCAAGGAGATCACGCTCGCGCTGCGGGAGTGCGGCCGCAGGCTCGGCGTGTTCCTGAGGCGTCGCGGGCGGGCGCAGAGCGAGTTCCGGCGGCGCAACATCTTCGAGCTCTATATCGAGGAGGTCGCGGAGGCCTGCAAGCGCCTGAAGGGCGGCAAGCTCGCGGCGGAGAAGCTCAAGGAGCAGCTGCAGAAGATCGCGACCGCGCGCACCGGCGGCACCAAGACCGACGAGCTGCTGGGCAAGACCGGCGGCGGCCCCGAGGGCCTGCCCGACTCGATCATCGTGACCGCGGAGGGGATCGAGGGCGAGGTCGATGCGGTCGGGGAAGTGGCAGCGCCGGCCGCGGAGCCCAAGAAGGCTCTCAAGAAAGCTCCCAAGAAGGCTCCCGAGAAGGCTCCCAAGCCGGCACGCAAGCCCCGCGCGCCGCGCGCGAAGAAGCCGGCCGCACGGACCACCTGAGGACCCCATGGCGAGAGCGAAGGCAGCGAGCAAGACGGCCGGCGGCGCCGCGACGAGCACCGACCCGCCGCGCCGGGCGAAGAAGCGGAAGGCCGTGAGCGGCGTCGAGACCAAGCTCGTGGGCATGGCCGACGTGGTCATCGCGGCGGCCCAGCGTGCGAAGGACCCCGCGTTCGCGATCCCGATCCGGGCGCTCTCGAACGTGTCGTTCAACGAGCGCAAGGGCATGATCGAGATGGGCAGGAAGAAGCAGGAGCGCACGTTCTTCAACGTCGGCATGGCCAAGAAGTTCATGCAGACCATGCTGGTCGCCGATGCGCTCGCCGAGTTGCAGCGCGCCGACCTCACCACCTCGCTGCGCGAGATCTACTACCGCGCGAAGCACACGATCAAGGACTCCCAGGAGAACACGTTCGACACCCAGGACGAGTCCGACCCCATCATCGAGGACCTCGAGGTGTCGCTCGCCGAGCTGCGCGAGGAGCTGCACGTGCGGGCCGAGAACGGCGGCAGCATCGTCGGCCCGGTGGTCTTCAGCGACGACGGCGACCGCGTGGACTGCTCGCGGCTCGGCAAGGGGGGCTACTCCGTGCCCTCGATCGTCGAGCCCGAGTATCTCGACATCCAGAAGTGCACCGCCGATTTCCTGCTGCTGGTGGAGAAGGGCACGCAGTGGAACCGGCTCTCGGAGGACAAGTTCTGGCGGAAGTACAACTGCGTCCTGCTCACCGGCAACGGCCAGCCGCCGCGCGGCGTGCGCCGCCTCGCCCGCAGGCTCCACGAGGAGAAGAAGCTGCCGGTCTACGTGCTCGTGGACAACGACCCATGGGGCTACTACATCTACTCGGTGGTCAAGCAGGGCTCGATCAATCTCGCCTTCGAGAGCGAGCGCATGGCGATCCCCAAGGCGAAATTCATCGGCCTCTCGAGCGGCGACCCCGAG
>DATLUU010000350.1:0-3933 GCA_035577885.1 Verrucomicrobiia bacterium | reverse complement strand
GATCGAGCGCCCGGCGAGCGGGCCATGAGCCGCTTGCTGCGACCGCGGCCGACATGGATGAGTTCTTCGTCCCCTAGTGGCGCTTGGCTTCGAGCGCCTCGTGGATCGCCTGCGCGGCCTTCTTGCCGGCGCCGGCAGCGAGGATGACCGTGGCGGCGCCGGTCACGGCGTCGCCGCCGGCGAACACCAGCGGCCTGGACGTGAGCCCGGTCCGCTCGTCGGCGATCAAGCCGCCGTGCTTGTTCGTCGCGAGGCCCTTCGTCGTGCGCGTGAGCAGCGGGTTCGGCGTCGTGCCGATGGCGAGGATCACGTTGTCCACCGGCAACACGAACTCGGAGCCGGCGATCGGGATCGGCCGCGCGCGGCCCGAGGCGTCGGGGGCGCCCAGCTCCATCCGCTGGCAGCGCAAGCCGCCCGCCCAGCCCTGCCCGTCGTCCAGGATCTCGAGCGGGTTCGTGAGCCAGTGGAAGCGCACGCCCTCCTCTACCGCGTGGTGATACTCCTCGGTGCGCGCGCTCATCTCCTTCTCGCTCCGGCGATAGACGATCGTCGCCTCCTCGGCGCCCATGCGCAGCGACGTGCGCACGGCGTCCATGGCCGTGTTGCCGGCGCCGATCACGGCCACGCGTCTTCCGACCCGCACCGGCGTGTCCGCTTCGGACTCGTAGGCGCCCATCAGGTTCACGCGCGTCAGGAACTCGTTCGCCGAGTAGACGCCGTTCAAGCTCTCGCCGGGGATGCCCAGGAACTGCGGCAGTCCCGCGCCGGTGCCGATGAACACGGCGGCGAAACCCTGCGCCGTGAACAGCTCGTCGAGCGTGATCGTCCTGCCGATGATGACGTTGCACTGGATCTCGACGCCGGCCGCGCGCAACCGGTCGATCTCGCCGTCGAGGATCGCCTTCGGCAGCCGGAACTCCGGGATGCCGTAGCGCAGCACGCCGCCCGGAGCGTGGAGCGCCTCGTACACGGTCACGGCGTAGCCGCGCTGGGCCAGCTCGCCCGCACACACGAGCCCCGACGGTCCGGCACCGATCACCGCGATCCTTTCGCTGTGCTTGATGCCGGGCCTGGCGGTCATCGGCTGCGTGCGCTCCCAGTCGGCGACGAAGCGCTCGAGGTGCCCGATCGCCACCGGCCGGAAGCGTCCGCCCATGCTGCACTCGGACTCGCACTGGAGCTCTTGCGGGCACACGCGCCCGCAGATGGCCGGCAGCGGGTTCGACGCGCGCAGGATCGCCGCCGCGCCCGCCATGTCGGCGGCCGCGACCGCGTGGATGAAGTCGGGGATCGGGATCTGCACCGGGCAGCCACCCACGCACACGGGGTCCTGGCAGCGGAGGCAGCGCTCGGCCTCGATCGCGGCGTGCGCCGGCGTATAGCCCTCGTTCACCTCGCCGAAGTTGTGGGCGCGCGCGCCGGCATCCTGGACCGGCATCGGCGTCTTGTCCGCACGTTTGACCGGCATGGCTTCAGGCTCCTCTCCTCGACCCCGACGGTTCCGGCGACGGCTCCGCGTCGCCCTTCTCCCCGCGTCCTCTGCCGGACACGCAGGCCAGGCGCTCGAGCGCCTCGCGCTCCTCTTTCACGTACGCCTTGTTGCGCCGCATGGCGACGTCGAAGTCCACCTGGTGGGCGTCGAAGCAGGGGCCGTCCACGCATGCGAATTGCGGCCTGCCCCCCACCGTCACGCGGCAGCCGCCGCACATGCCGGTGCCGTCCACCATCAGCGGGTCCATCGACACGAACGTCTTGACGCCGGGCGCGCGCGTCGTCTCGGCGACGGCGCGCATCATGGCCATGGGCCCGATCGCGATCACGTGGTCCGGACGCCCGGGGCCCTGGCCGGCGATCAGCTGCGCGAGGCGCTGGGTCACGAACCCGCGTAAGCCGGCGGAGCCGTCGTCGGTGCAGATCTCGACGTCGTCACAGATCGCCCGCAGCTCGTCGACGAGGATCAGCAGCTCCTTCGTGCGCGCGCCGACGATCGCCGTGGTGCGGTCGCCGAGCGCCCGCCGCTCGCGCATGAGGCACAAGAGCGACGCCGTGCCGAAGCCGCCCCCCACCCCGCACACGTGGCCGCCCGGCGGCAGCTCGATCTCGCTGCCCATGGGGCCGGCGACGTCCAAGATCTGGTCCCCGGCCTCGAGCGCGCAGATCCGCTTCGTGGTGGCGCCCACTTCCTGCACCACGATCACCAGCGTGCCGGCCTCGCGGTCGTAATCGGCGATGGTGATCGGGATGCGCTCGCCGTGCTCGCGCACGCGCAGCATCACGAACTGGCCGGGCCGGGCCGAGCGCGCGATGAGCGGCGCGTCGAGCTTGAAGTACCGGGTGACCGGCGTGAGCCAGTGACTCTCGAGGATGCGGGCCATGGCTAGAGCTCCGGGCTCTCGTGCATCGCCTTGAGCCGCCGCCACCGGCGTTCCACCTCGGCCTGGATGTTCGCCACGAGCGCGGCGTTCTCCGGCTTGAGCAGATGGCGCGTCTTGCCCATGAGCTCGAGCCATGCGCTCACGGGCCGGCGGCGGTCCGCCGCCTCCGGGTCGTACGTGAGCGTCGTGTGCCCGCGTTCGACCTCGTAGAGCGGGAAGAAGCAGGAATCGATCGCGGCCTGCAGCACCGGCGCGGCGGCGTCATCAGTGGTGCGCCAGTTGAGCGGGCAGAACGACAGGATCTTGCCGTAGACCGTCCCCTCGCGCTTCGCGTACCACTGCGCCTTGGCGACCTTGCGCATCAGGTCCTCCGGGTAGCCTTCGGAGGCGGTGAACACGAACGGCAGGTGACAGGCGGCGAAGATCTGCGCCGTGTCCTTGTGGTGGTAGCGCTTGCCCGGCGCGCGCTTGCCGACCTCGCTCGTGGACGTGCGGTGGCCGAACGGCGTCGAGTACGAGAGCTGGGCGCCGGTGTTCATGTAGCCCTGGTTGTCGTACTCGAGGATCATCAGCGGGTGGTTGCGGTGCGCGGTGCCGAGTGCCGCACCCATGCCGATGTCCATGCCGCCGTCGCCCGAGATCATGACGAACGTGACGTCCTTCGACTTGGGCAGCTCCCCGCGCCGCACGCGCTCGTGGTACATCTCGACCAGCCCGGAGAGCGTCGCGGCGCCGTTCTGGAACAGGTTGTGGACGTAGTTCACGCGGTGCGCGGTGTTGGGATAGCCGGTCGTCACCACCATGGCGCAGCCGGTCTGGTAGAGGACGACGATGTCGCCCTCGAGCACGCGGCTGATCTGGTGGAACGTCGGGAAGTAGCCGCAGCCCGGGCACGCCCCGTGGCCGGGCGCGATGCGGCTCGGCACCGACGTCATCTTCCACATCGGCTCGAGCTCTACTCTGAGCCGGCCCGTGTTCTCGTCCACCTGGACGTGCGCGGTACCTCCGGTCTCCTCCGCGAGGATGGGCGGCAGGCCCGGCCGCGGTCCGCCGCCCGGCTTGCCGGGCGTGGCGCCGTGGTAGGCGAACGGCGTGGCCACGTGGCCGGACGTCGCCGCCTCGGTGGCGAGCGCGAAGAAGTGCTCCGCGTCCTTGTCGTAGAAGTCTTTCCCGCCCAGCCCGTAAACGCGCGAGACGACGCGCGTGTGATTCTCGTCATCCACCTGCAGCGCGGCGCGGATCTCGAGCGAGAGGTTGCCGCCGTCGGCGCCGTAGGAATCCGCGCGATCGCCCACGGTGACCGCACGCACGCGGCGCAGGGCGCTCCGGAACTCCTCCGACGGGAACGGCCGGAGCACGTTCGGCGACAGCACGCCGACCGCCTGCCCGCGTGCGCGCAGCTCGTCCGCGGTCTCCTTCGCTGTCTCCGCCGCCGAGTTGACGAGCGCCACCGCAACCTCGGCGTCGTCCATCCGGTAGGCATCGAGCATCGGGTACGAGCGCCCGGTCATCGCTTGGAGCTCGGCCAGCACCTCTGGGATGACGTGGCGGGCGGACT
>DATLUU010000349.1:0-7057 GCA_035577885.1 Verrucomicrobiia bacterium | reverse complement strand
GCGGTCCGCGAGCAACGCCCAGTGGACGAGGATGTCGTCGTAGCCATCGAAGAACTGGCGCCAGCCCGAGGGGGTGAACGCGAGCGCCCCCTCCCAGCCGCGGGTCCACACCTGCGGCTTCAACCACACGCGCAGGCCGAGCGCGTGCGCGCGCGCGGCCGCCTCGCACACCGCCTCGTCGCTCTCGCCATCGGGCCCGGCATCGGTGCTGTTGCCGAGCACGGGCGAGCGCGGATCGGCGAGCGAGGCGAACGGCGTCAGCGCCACCCAGTCGGCGCCCGCGTCGCGGATGCGCGTCAGCTCGCGCGCGCACGCGGCCGAGACGTAGCCGCGGCCGACGCCGTCCTCGTGCGCCAGGCACACGCCGCGCTGGAACCCGAGCGCGGGCCGCCACGGATCGAGATGGCGGGCGGCCGAGCGGCGGCGACCGATACGCGCGATCGAGTCGGCGAGCACGCGGTAGCGCTGGGTCACCGCCGTGGCGGGCACGTGCGCCACGGCGCACAGGCTGTCGAGCGTGCCCGGCGGATCGGCGCGCAGGAGCGCGAGCAGTGCCTCGCGCGCTGAGCCGGGCCGCGCCGCCTCCCACACCGCGCGCGCGAGCAGCGCCCGCGCCGGCACCCACACGAGCGGCGAGCGCCAGGCAGTACCCGGGCGGCTCGCCGCCTCCGTCACCTTGGGCAGGAGTCCCGCGAAATAGAGTCGCGACAGGGAGCGCTCGAGCGGCTCGCCCTCGAAGCGCTCGGCCCACGCCACGGCGGCCGGCCGCAGGAAGCGTGACGCCGGGCTCGCACCGCACTGGAGCAGCCGCATCGCCGGCACGCACCAGAGATCGAGCGCGTCACGTCCCGCGGGCAGCGCCGCGTTCGCGGCCGGGGCGCCGGTCGCGTCGCGGGCACGCCCCGCGTGCTCGGCGTGCGTGTCGAACGTCAGCGTGCCCTTCTCCTCGAGCGAGCGGTAGAGCGTGAGCGTGGGCCGCGGCGTACCCGCGGGGGCCGCGAGCCCCTGTCGGGACATTCTCATGAGCAACGCCTCGGCGCGGCCGGAGACCTCGGCCGCGAGGGCCAGGCCCGCGGGCGCGCGCACGGCGAGCCCGGTGCCGCCGGTGGTGACGAGTGCCTTCACGTAGCGGTCGCGCTCGGCCTCGCGGTCGCGGTCGCGCCGCGGGTCGTAGGTCCACGGCTTCGCCGCGTCCTGCGCGAAGCGGCCGCTCCGCACCAGCACGCCGTCGCGGAGGATCCGCCAGTCGTCGTCGGAGAGCGCGAGGTTCGAGCCATCGGCGAGTGCCGCCTGCGTGTTGCCCGCGGAGAGCAGCAGGAAGCGGTTCGGCGCCAGCGGGTTCGGCCACGACAGGTGGATCGCGTCCCGGGGGCGGTCGTAGAGCTGCCCCTGCCAGCGGAACGCATTGGCCTCGAACTTGACCGGGAGCGCCGCCGCCAGCCGCCGCGTCACCTCGTTCTCGTCGGGCCCGCCCACGAGATAGATCGGGCCCGCGGCGATCAGCGTGTCGCTGGCGTCGCGGTCGGCCACGACCTGCGTGGAATCGCCGCCGAACGCGCGCACCGCGAGCGCGGTCGCGCGCGCGCGCAGCGTCGCCGTGAACGCGGGGTCGCGCGTCCCGTAGACGAACCGGAACGGCCGTGCGCCGGCGAGCGCCGCCTCCATCTGCTCGCGCGTGTACTGCGGCGGCAGGAGCTTGGGCGGCATCGCCGCCCGGGCTGGCAGCGCGACCAGCACGGTCGAAAGCACCACCGCCGCCGCGAGAGGTCCGCGCGAGCGGATCACCCGGCTACTTGGGGATCGCCGCGGAGACGACGAAGCGGACCGGGTAGGTCCGCGGCTGGCCTTCGATCACGAACACCAGGTCGACGCCGAACGTCTTGTCGACGTACGTGGGGGCACTCGTGTCCTCGGGCAGCAGCGGGCGGCGGAGCTGCGTGTCCGGCGTGCCGCCCGGATCGAGCAGGTCGTCGCGCGCGAACACGTAGTCGCTGTAGCGCTGCCCCCCGTTCACCTGCGTCTGCGCTTCGGGCGAGTAGCGGTCGTTCCAGCGCGTCGTCGAGTGCCCGACCCTGGTGGAGCGGCCGGTGGCGTCGTAGAACGTCGACTTGTCCCAGTCGATCATCACCGGCCGTCCCTGCAGGTTCTCGACGCTGAAATAGAGCGCGTTCGGCGACGGCCGGAACGCGAACGACACGTCGCGGTCCCTGTAGGCGAACGAGCTGCCGCCGGGGGGCCCGGTCATGCGGAACTTGAACACGAACATGGCGCCGGGCGAGCCGGGGATGGAGCCCACCGAGTCGGCGGCGTTGGTCACCGCGGTCGAGGCCGGGCGCTCGGGCACGGTGGTGCGCGGCGGGGGCGCGAGCCCGGGGCTCGAGGCCGTGCTGCAGCCGGCGACGGCGAGCACGCACGCGAGCGAGACCACCAGGGCGCACGTGTCGCGGCGGGATCGCGGCATCTGGAAGGGCATCGAGGCCAAGGTTAATGGACGTCGCGGAACGCGTCCACCCACGACGCCTGGAACGGCGACGGCCCGACGTAGCCGGTCAACTCGACGTAGCCCTGCCCGGTCACGATCTGCCCTGCATGCCTGCCGGTGACGCGCACGCTTCCCTCCCAGTACGCGAGGCCGCCCATGGTCGCCGCCACCAGCTCCTGGTCCTCGACCGTGGGCGTGAACCGGAGCTGCAGCGAGTCGCCGGGCACGCTCACCTCCCACCAGCCGCCGGGATAACGGCCGCTGGTGCGCGGGCTCACCCATTGCGCCACGGCGCGGGTGTCGAAGTCGCCGACCGCGAGCGGGTGCGCGCGGCCATCGCGCCCGACCATCGTGCCGGAAGAACAGGTGTCGAGCTTTCCGTCCACCATGCGCATGCGATAGAGCATCAGGTCGGACCCGTCGGAGAGCTGCACCGAGAACCAGTCCCATCCCGTGTGCGAGCTGCCGAGCCGGGCGCTCCCGAACTCGTGGTCCATCCACGACAGCCCATCGACCGTGAGCGTGTCGCCGCCCAGGGTCAGCCGGCCGCGCGTGGCGAGACGCGTCAGGGAATAATAGTGAGACGCGTTGCCCAGGCCCGCGCTCTTCTGGCTCACGCCGTCCCGGCCGTGGATCACGGGCGGACGCTCGGGCGTGAGCCGCAAGTCGATGGCGAAGTCCGGGCTGGAGCCGACCAGCCGGTGCGTGGTGCGGTCGGGCTCGAGCCCGACGTAGTCGTCGCCCAGGAACACCAGGTAGCGCGAGCTGTCCGCGCCGGCCAGGTCCATCGCCTGTCGGTTGGCACGGTCGTCGAAGCGGAACTTCTTGCCCGTCTCGTCGGTGAGGGCGAGGTGGCGGAAGATCACCTGCTGTGCGCGCCACGCCGAGCCCGACCCGCCGCCGCGCGTCGGGAGCGCGATGCGGAAGAACGTCAGCTCGTAGCCGAAGCGGCGCTCGTTCGCGCGCAGGTGGCCGGTGTAGTACCACCACTCGCTCCGGAACGAAGGATGCGCGGCGTGGTCGATCGGGAACTGGAACGTGTAGGGCGGCGTGGCGAGACGGAAGCCGTCGCGGTCGAGGAAGGCGCCGGTGGACGTCGTCTCCGCCACCAGCACCGGGATCGCGGGGGGCTTGGCGGGCACGGGCGCGCCGCGCGCCGCGATCAGGGTCGCGAGCGCCACCGCGGCGACGGTGGCCACGATCGGCCGCCGGCTCATTCGGTCCTCAGCGCGGTGGCGGTGGCGCCGTGGACGGCGAGGCGCGCGGGGATCAGACCCGCGAGCGTCGCCGCGGCGGTCATGAGCAGCAGCGCCTGCACGAACACGTCCGGCTCGAGCGTGAGCCGGATCGTCCAGCCGAAGAACTGGCGGTTGATGACGTGCACGAGGAGCAGCGCGAGCACGAGTCCGGCCACGGCCCCGAGCGCCGCGCCCGCCGCACCCAGGAGCCCGCTCTCGACCAGCACCAGCGTGCGCACCTGTGCCTTGTCCGCGCCGCTGGCGCGGAGGATCGCCAGCTCGTGCCGGCGCTGGAGCACGAGTGCGGTGAGCGTGCTCACCACGCCCAGCACCGAGACGAACAGCGCGATCGCCTGCAGCACCCAGGTGATGCGGAACGTCTCGTCGAACACGGCGAGGACGCGGCGGCGGAGGTCGGCGTTCGGCGACGCGTAGAGCAGCCGGCCCGGGCCCGCCAGCGCCAGGAACGCGGCGCGCGTGTCCGCCACCGAGGCGCCGGGCTCGAGGTAGAGCGCGAGGCTCTCGGTACGGTCGTCATGGAAGAGCTGCGCGTAGCGCGCCCGATCCATGAGCACGGCCCCGGCGTCGACGCTGTAGTCGTAGAACACGCCTTCGATCCTCACCGGCACGACACCCTGCGCACAGGGTAGCGCCAACATGTCGCCCGCGCGCTTCAGGAAATGTTGGGAAAAGCTCTCGGTGACCACCACACCACCCGCGGACAACGCCCGACCGAGGACGCTGCTCGCGTCCTCCCCACCCACGAACTGCAGCCGGCCGAACCGTCTCTGCACTTCGAACTCGATCCCCACCACCTGCGCCAATCGTCCGGAAAGTGTCAGCGCGCTGGCGCGGTAGGTGTCCACGGCGGCCACGCCGGGCAGCCGGCGGGCGCCCGCCACCAGCTCCGCCGGGAGCGACGTGGCGCGCAACGAGGCATGGTGGCCCACCGGCTCCACGTAGAGGTCGCCGCGGAGCGTCTGCGTCACCCATGTATCGACCGTTTTGCGGAAGCTCCGCACCATGACCGTGAGCGACACCAGGAGCCCCACCGACACCATCAACGCCGCCACCACCACGCTGGCGCGGGCGGCGTTCTCGCGCAGGGCGCGCGCCCCCAGCGTGGCCGCCACCCCGAACCGGCGTGCGGCGAGCGAGGCGAGCCGCTCCACGCCCAGCGTCCAGGCGGGGGCCAGGAGCGAGAAACCGGCAACGATGAAGAACGCCGCCAGGAACCCGCCGCCGGGCCATCGCGCCCACAGGCTCCCGGCCACGGTCGCCCCCGCGGCGAGCAGCACCACGCAGCCGGCGAGCGCCAACCGGGCATAGGGCGGATGGCGCTCCTCGATGCGCGCCGCCTCGCGCAGCGTCACCCCGGCGGGCGTGCTCGCGGCCTCCAGCGCCGGCCCGAGCGCCGAGATCACCGCCGAGCCGAGACCCAGGGCGAGCCCCATCGCCAGCGTGCGCGCGGAGAGGTGGAGGCGCGACACCTGCTCGACCAGGTAGAGCGCGGAGAGCGTGCGGCCCACCTGGTGGAGCGCGACGTTCGCGACCAGGACGCCGAGCGCGCAGCCGGCCACGGCGCCGAGCGCGCCGAGCACGCCGCCCTCGAGGACGAACACGCCCACGACGCCGGCGCGGGTGAGGCCCAGTGCGCGCAGCACTCCAATGTCGCGCCGCTGGCGCACGACCGCGAGCGCGACCGCGTTCAGCACCAGGAACATGCCGACGAAGACGGCGATGAACGACAGCGCGGTGAGGTTCAACCCGAACGCGCTCACCATGTTCTCGACCTGGCGCGTGCGCGCCTGCGGGCGCTCGGGGCGGGCATCGGCGGGAAGCTCGGCCGCGAGCGCGGCGCTCACGCGCTCGCGCTCGCCCGGCGCCACGATGAGGTCGACGCGATCGAGGCGGCCGATGCGGCCGAAGCACTCCTGCACGGTGGCGATGTCCGCGATCGCGACGTTGCCGCCCATGGCGTGCTGGAGCCCCTCCCCGGTCAGCACCGCGACGATGTCCAGCCGCACCGGAGCACCGGAGGCGAGCGCGGTGAGCGTGTCGCCGGGTGCGAGGCCGCGGCGCTCGGCGAACGTGCGTGTGATCGCGATCGCGTTGCGGCGCGACAACAACGCCAGCCCGGCGCGGATGTCGAGGCCGGCTCTCGTGTCCGATCCCACGAGATCCGTCAAGCGCCCGAACGGTGCTTCCGAGAACGGGTCCAGCCCGAGCACGAGCAGCGTCTCGTCGAAGCCGCGATGCGTGCCCAGCTCCACGCCCGCATCGCCGTTTCCCGGCGTCAGCGTGCCGACGAGCGTGTTCACCTCCACCACCGGGGCCGCGGCCTCGACGCCCGGCGTGCGCCGGATGCGCGAGAACCATCGCTCGTCGAAGCCGTCGGCGACCGCGCTCACGCACAGGTTCGAGCGTCCCGCGACCGCGTCGACCGTGTCGCCGAACGACGCCAGCGCCGAGTCGCTCGCGAGCCGGATCGCCACCACCATCGCCACGCCGAGCGCCACGCCGAGCACCACGAGCAGCGTGCGGCCGGGCTGTCGCGCGAGCCGGCGGAGCAGGAGCCAGCGGATCGGGACGCTCACGATGGAGCCCGAAACGGCTGCGCCGCCTCGGCGCGCTCGCCGCGCGCGCGCGTGTCGTCCACGACGCGCCCGTCGGAAAGCGTGACCACACGGTCGGCGGCCGCGGCGGCGTCGCGGCTGTGCGTGACCATGAGCAGCGTGGCGCCGTGGCGGCGGACGAGCGTGGCCATCAGCTCCACCACTTGCGCGGCGGAGCGGGTGTCGAGGTTCCCCGTGGGCTCGTCGGCGAGCACGAGCGAGGGTTCGTGCACGAGCGCGCGCGCCACCGCGGCGCGCTGCAGCTCGCCGCCCGAGAGCGTGTGCGGCCGCGCCCGCGCCCGTGGCGCCAGCTCCACCTCCGCGAGCCGGGCATCGGCCGCGGCGAGCGCATCGCGCTCGCGCCGTCCCGCGAGCAGCAAGGGCAGCGCCACGTTCTCGCGCACGTCCAGCGTCGGGAGCAGGTGGAAGAACTGGTACACGACGCCGATCCGGTCCCGCCTGAGGCGCGTGAGCGCATCGTCGGAAAGCCGCGACAGCGGC
Organism: Verrucomicrobiia bacterium; assembly: GCA_035577885.1. Classification (GTDB taxonomy): domain Bacteria; phylum Eisenbacteria; class RBG-16-71-46; order RBG-16-71-46; family RBG-16-71-46; genus JAIOPA01. The sequence continues at coordinate 221 of DATLUU010000349.1, read as the reverse complement.
TGCCCGTCGACCAGCACCTCGCCCGAGGTGGGCGTGTCGATGCCTGCCGCCAGGTTCAAGAGCGTGCTCTTGCCCGAGCCGCTCCGGCCCACGATCGCGGTGAAGCCCCCGGGGCCGACGTCGAGCGTGAGCCCGTCCAACGCGCGCACCGTGCCCGTGCCCGACGGGAACGCCTTCACCACGCCATCGAACCGCAGCACCGGGATGCTCATGATGGCCGA
>DATLUU010000348.1:0-6507 GCA_035577885.1 Verrucomicrobiia bacterium | reverse complement strand
GCGATGCCGTCGGAGAGGCACAGGATCGCCATCACCTCGCTCGCCGCGGTGATGTCGAAGCCGGTCTCGCGCGGGACGCCCTCGGTGCGGCCGCCGAGCCCGATGACGATGTCGCGGAGCGCGCGGTCGTTCATGTCCACGACGCGCTTCCAGCTCGCGCGGCGGGCGTCCATGCCGCTCGCGGTATCGTGGTGGAGCGCGTTGTCTACGAGCGCGGCGAGCAGGTTGTGCGCGCTCGAGACGGCATGGAAGTCGCCGTTGAAGTGCATGTTGATGTCGTCCACGGGCACGACCTCGGAAGCACCGCCGCCGGCGCCGCCGCCCTTCATGCCGAACGTGGGCCCGAGGCTCGGCTCGCGCAGCGCCACCGCCGAGCGTACGCCGATCTTCGCCAGCCCCTGCGCCAGGCCGACGCTGGTCGTGGTCTTGCCCTCGCCCGCGGGCGTGGGCGTGATCGCCGACACCAGCACCAGCTTGCCGCGCCGCGGCCGGCCGCGGAACGACTCCAGGGCGAGCTTCGCCTTCCAGTGACCGTACGGCTCCACGTGCGCCGGATCGATGTTCAGCGACTTCGCGACCTCGAGGATGGGCTTCATGGGCGCGCACTATAGAGGCCGCCCGCCCGGGCGGCGAGACGACTTTGGAATACCAGCAAAGGCGCCCTCCGGCCCGTGCCGAGAACCAGCATCAAGCCCGGCCCCGCCCCGGCCGAAAACGGCTGCGGAGTCCCCCGGAGTCACCCAACCACCGTCGCACGCAAGAGCGCGCCCGAGGTCACGCCGTGGACACCCGATCTTCGATGCCCTGGACCGAATCCGGACCGAACGCCGAGCTCCTGCGACAGGCACGGAGCGGCGATGTCGACGCGCTGCTCCGGATCCTCGACCCGTACAAGCTCCCGCTCTGGCGCGCATGCCTCGCGATCACGCAGCAGCAGGACGAGGCCGACCGGCTGTTCGAGGACACGATCGGCTGCGCGACGCAGGAGCTGTCGGGCGCCCCGGACGGGCAGCCTCTGCTGCTGTGGCTCGTGCGCCTGGCGCGTGAGCTGGACGCGCACCACGCCCGCACCAGCCCACGCGACCCCGGGGCACCCGGCGAAGCTGGGTCCGCCGGCACGAACCGCCCGGACGGCAAGCCGTGGGACGAGAGCGCACCCGACGTGGACGTCGAGCGGCACGCGCTGCGCGCGTACGCGATGCTCGACACCGACGACCGCTGGCTGCTCGCGCTGCGGCTGTTCGAGCGGCTCTCCTATCCCGACATCGCACGGGCCACCGGCGTGCCGGTCGATGAGGTCGCCGGCCGCCTGGCGGCCGCACGCGACGAGATCGACCGCGAGTTGGACGCCGAGGAGCGCGCGGCATGAGCCACCTCACGACCGCGCAGATCTCGGCGTCGCTCGACGGCGCGCTCACCGGGCCCGACTCCGAGCGCGCGCTCGCGCACCTCTCGTCCTGCGTCCTGTGCAAGGAGCACCGGGACCGGGTCGCCACGCACGACGACGCGCTGCGCCGCCTGTTCGCGTTCGAGCCCGATCACCGCGCGCTCGACGAGTCGGCGCGCGCCGCGGTGGAGCGGTTCGCCCGCTTCAGGCCTCCGGCCAATGCCGACAAGCCCTCGATCCAGCAGGACACACACGCCACGCCCGCGGACCCGGCGCAGCCTCTGCCGCCGGCGCGCGAGCCCTCGCGCGGGATGCGCACGATCGGGGCGGACGCCGAAGCTGACCAGCCGCTCGACGTCGCGCCGCGGCTCGACACCGAGCGCACGACCCCGCCCCGGCCGGAGCGCGGGCCCGGGTCGCTCGTGGAGACGTACGACGCGTTCAACGACAGCGCCTACGCCGGGCCGGCCGCGCGCGAATCGCCGCCGCTGCTCGGCCGGCCGCTGCCGAAGCCGGAGGCGAACGCGGATCCGTTGGCGCCGCGCAAGGAATACCGTCATGGCGGCGTGCGCCGCGACACGCCGGCGCCGAGCGAGCGCGAAACACCCGTGCGGGGGCCCGATCGCTCGCAGCCCGCATCGCGACCGGACGGCTTCGGCGTCAAGCGCGAGCAGGAGCCGGCATGGGCGCGGCTGGGCTTGCAGCCCGATCCGTCCTCGCCCGGCGCCTTCCGCGAGACGCTCACGGGCGCGATGATCTCACCGCCACCCGTGGCCGGGCAGCGTTCGAGATCGAAGCGCTCCTCTTCCGGGCGTACCGCGCTGATCGCGTCGCTCGCGGTCATCGGCGGCCTGGTCGTGGTGGCGCTGGCGATGCGCCTCCCGACCGGCGCGCACCTGAGCGTGCGCTTCGGGGGCGCCAAGGACAGCACGCCGGCGTCGACGCCGGGCACGATCGAGGTGAGGAGTGCCACCACGGCACCGCCGGTGGACGTTGCGGTGCCACCGTCGTCCGGCGGACCTGCCACCACGCCCGAGGCGCTTCGCCTCTGTGGCCAGGTGGTGGACGTGAAGGGACGCCCCGTGGATGGCGCGCTGCTCACCGTGGCGGTCACCATCACCCAGGCGCGCACCAGCGCCGACGGCCGCTTCTGCCTGGAAGCGCCCGCGGGCGTGCAGCTGGTGGAGGTGCTGGACCCGCGCGGCACCGGCACCACCGCGCACCAGGTGCGGTTGAGCTTCGTCTCGGGGGCACCCGAGGCGCGCATCGTCCTGCCCTGAGCTTCGGGTGGGCGTGCAGGCCGCACTGAACCGGGGCCTTTAGCCCGGGCCGGGAAAGGCCGAACACATCGGGGACCGCGAGGACGTCTCGCTGCCCTTTTCTCTCGATCCCCGAGGCCCTTCGGCTCGTGCATCCACACTCGCTACGGCCATGGACGGAACCCGGGCGTGACCACGACCTGGTGATCGCCGCACAGCGCGGCGATCTCGCGGCGTTGTTCACGCTGCTGGGCGCTCACCGCGACACGCTCTGGCGCCTGTGCGTCGCGTTGACGCTCGACCAGGCGCGGGCGGAGCGGCTGTTCCACGAGACGCTCGTGCGCGCGGCGAAGAGCCTGCGCTCCATTCCCGCCGACGCGCCCGTGCTCCACTGGCTCGCGCGCCTGGCCACGCACCTCGCGGTGGCGTGGAGCCGGCACGAGGGCCCGCGCACGCCCGACGAGCCCACGGGCGCGTGGCCGGTCGCCGACGGCGAGGCGCCGTTGTTCTCGCACGACCCGCGGCTGCTCGCGACGCTGGAGCGATTCCCTGAGCCGGACCGCCTGCTGCTCCTGCTCACCGTGGTGGAGCGACTCTCCTACGGCGAGGTGGCGCGTGTGACCAAGCGCGACGCCGGCGAGGTGGTGCGGCGACTGACCGAGCTCAGAGAGCAGCTCGCGGGCGAGGTGGCGGCATGAAGCACCTGTCCTCGCTCCAGCTCTGCGCGTTCCTCGACGACGTGCTGGTGGGTGCGCCCGACGACGGGACCGCGCGCCACCTCGCCACGTGCACGATCTGCCGCGCACGCTACGAGACGTGGTGCCACGTGGACGACAGCCTGCGCGAGCTTCTGGGCCAGGACCCCGACGAGCACGCCATGGAACAGCGCATGAGCTGGGTGCAGATCGTGGTGACGGCCGAGCGCAAGGGGCTTCCCGCGCCCGAGTTCGCGGTGCTGCGCATCGCGCTTCCTCCGCAGCTGCCGGCGCCGCCACCCGTGCAGGTGTTCCCGCCCGGACGCGCACCGGGCTTCGCCGACCCCGCGCCACGAACCCCGCCGCCCGAGCCGCTCAAGCGGCCGGTGCTCAACTCGCCGATCCTCGCGTCCCCCGCGCCCGCCCAACGCGCAAGCGTCTCGAGCGCACCCGCGCCCGCAGCCCCACGCGCCGCGCGCCAGCCGGCGCAGCCGCCGGTCGCGGCGGCGGCGAATCCCTCCGCGCCTCCACCCGGATATGCGCGCATGCCGAGGCCGCCGCGCAAGGGATTCGCCGCGTTCGTGAGCCGGCCCGGCGTGTGGATCGCGCTCGCGCTCGTGGCCGTGCTCGCCGGGGCGTTCCCGCTCGGCGTGGCGCGCTTCGGGATCCCGGTGATCAAGTTCGGCTTCAAGTCCGGGCACGAGCGCGATGCCGACGTGAAGCCGGCCGGGGATGAGAACACCGCTGGCGCGGATGACGCGGCGCCGGCGCGAAAGGGGAGCGCCAAGGCGCGGAAGGGCGCCCAGGACGATCCCGACGCCTCGGTGCTCTTCGACCTCCCGGCGCTCGAGCCCGAGGACGGCGAACCCGACCCAGGCGCGACCGACGCCGCGCCCACGCGTCCGGGCAAGCCGGCGGATCGCGACACTCCGGCACGCAGCGGCCCCACGCTCTGCGGCGAGGTGCACAACCCGCAGGGCCAGCCGGTCGAGGGCGCGCGCGTCTACCTCACCTCGCCGCCGCGGATGGTACGCACCGACAAGGGCGGCCGCTTCTGCATCTCCTGCCCTCAGGGCAAGCGCACGATCCGCATCGAGGCCACGGGGCGCGCGCCGGTGACGCGCACCGTGCAGATGGGAAGCACCAAGCTGGAGACACGGTTCACGCTCGTCCCGGTGAACTGACCCCCCCACGGAGCCCGCACAGTGCACGATAACTCTAACGCTCACTACTCGTGGACCGAGCCCGGACGCGATCCGGAGCTGGCGCTCGCCGCCCAGCGCGGTGACCTGGGCGCGTTGTTCACGCTGCTGCGCAAGTACCGGCGCGAGCTGTGGCGGGTGTGCTTCGCGCTGACGCTCGACCGCCAGCGCGCCGAACGGCTCGTGCACGACACGCTGCTGCGCGCGGCCAAGAACCTGCGCTCGCTCCCCACCGGCAGCTCGATGTTGCCGTGGCTGGTGCGGCTCGCCGCGCACCTCGCCACCGCGGCGGCGAAGAGCGGGACGCAGGCGCCGGGCGCGGAGCCGTTCTCGCCGGAGGCGCTCGGCACCGGGCTCACCGAGATGGAGCGCCCCGTGCTCGAGGCGTTCGCAGCCCTCCCCGAGGGCGAGCGACTGCTGCTCGCGCTCGACACCATCGAGCACATCTCCTATCCGGAGCTGGCGGTGATCGCGAAGCGTGAGGTCCCGGTGATCATGAACCAGGTCGCCCTGATCCGGGCGCGGATCGCGCGCGAGGAGGCGGCGTGAGGCACGTGACCGCGCAGCAGCTCTCGGCGTTCCTGGACGGCGCGCTCTCGGGCGTCTCGCGCGAGCTCGTCACCCGCCATCTCGCGGCCTGCGCGGACTGCCGCGAGCGGCACGCGCTGTGGCACATCTACGACGAGGTGCTGCAGCGCGTGCTGTCGTGGGAGCCGGACGAGCACACGATGGAGCAGGCGAGCGCGCGCGTGGAGCTGGCGCTCACCGCGGAGCGCCGCGGCCTGGCACTACCCGAGTTCACGTCGGTGCTGAACCCGGTGACGGCGGCGGGCCCGACTTCTCCGAGTACCTCGGGCATGTTCCCCGCGCTGCCGCCGCTCACCCCGCTCCAGGGCGCCATGCACAGGCCGGTCGCGGCCGCGCCACCGGCTCCCCCGGTGCCCGCGCCGCCGCCCGCGCCGGTGAACATCCACATCACGCCGTCGGCGAACTCGTACCCGCTCGACCCGCCGGAGTTCGCGCCACCCCCCGCGCCTCCGGCGCCCTACATGGCCCCGGTCGCGCCACCCGCGCCCGCGCCCCCGCAGTGGTATGCACCGCCCCCCCCACCTGCTGGCGCGGCGCCGTGGTATCCGCCGCCCGCGCCTCCCGCCGGAGCCACGCCGTGGTATCCGCCGCCAGCGCCTCCCGCCGGAGCCGCGCAGTGGTATGCGCCGCCACCACCCGCGGGCTACACGCCGCCCATCTCCGCGCACGAGGACCTGCGCGCGCACGGAGTGCCGCACGCTTCGCGGTGGGCGAGCACGCCGGTGCCGCCGAGCCAGAGTCACTGGGGCCGTGCGCTCCTGATCGGCGCCGCGGTGCTCGGCGTGCTCCTGCTCCTCTCCACGTTCCTGCCGGACGTGATCCGCATCCGCGTTCCGGAGGGCCGCGACGCGAGCCCGACCGTGGAGCTCGTGCACCGCGACGCGCCGACCCTGGCACCCGAGCAGCAGCAGCGCCTCGCCGAGCGCACCTCGAGCGAGCCGCCGCTGGTGCCCTACCGCGCGCTCCCCGCCGACAGCGCCGCCGCTCAGAGCACCCCGGCCGAGGTGCCGCAGGTCGAGCACTCGGACAGCGCGCTCGAGCCGCAGGCCGTCGTCGCCGCGCCGCCGAAGCCGGCGGTGACCGCGAAGGCGCACGCTCCCGCCCGCATCCGCCCGCGGGTTTCGCCCGAGCCAGAGTCCGAGGACGAAGGCGGCACCGCGGCGGGCGTCGAGCACTCGACGACGTTCGTGCCCGTGAGCGTGAAGACCGAGGTGCGGCTGTCGTCGTCGCAGCCCTCGTCGCAGGCTTCATCGCCGCCAGCGCCCGCGGCGGACACGGCGGGCGACCCGTCGCTGCCGCTGCTTTGCGGCGAGGTCGTGGACGAGTCCGGCGCTCCCATCGAGGGCGCGCGCGTGCAGGTGATGGTGCCCGCGCTC
>DATLUU010000347.1:0-7656 GCA_035577885.1 Verrucomicrobiia bacterium | reverse complement strand
CCGGGCGGATATCGGCATCGTAAGCCACGAGGCCGGGGGAGCGCAGCCTCGAAAAACTGCGGGCCCCCGCGCGCGAGGGCCCCGGGCACTTCGATGTCCGGCACGCGGCTCGAAGCCGCGGGCATGCTACTTGCCAAGCTTGAACACCAGGCCCACCGAGCCCTCCATGCTGCTCGGCCACCAGGTGGTCTTGCCACCCGCCTCCTCGTACGAGGCATAACCGACCTTCGTGCCGACCTGGGCGGACACGCCCCAGGTGGGACCGACCATCATGTGGCCGCCGAGACGCGCGCCGAGGCTGATGCGCGAGGTGTTCTCGGTCTCGTAGCTCAGCGCCGGGGGCGTCGTATCCTCGAACTTCGCCTTGCCCGACCAGTATTCGATGCCGGGACCGAAGTAGATGTAGGTGTGCTCACCGACCTCCAGCAGGCGGTCGCCGCCGACGCGGACGTTCCACGAGTTCTGCGTGTACTTGAACGAGCCCGTGCCCGCGGCCGCGTTGCTGTTCGGCTTGTCTTCCTCGCCGTAGAAGCCCATGCCGTACGAGATGTTGAACGCGTACTCGGGGCCCATCATCCGCTGGTACTCGGCCTTGAAGCCCCATTCCGGATTGGGGTACGCGGCGGCAGCGGGGCCGACCACGACCGACGTCGGCCCGAAGGCGCCGAACGCAGAGGCGAGGTTGGCCGTGGCGCTCGTGGCCTGGAGGCTGAGGAAGCTCTCCTTCGAATACTCGGCCGCGCCGGCCACCGAGGCCGTGACGGCGAGCAACACAGCAGCGGTGATCATCCGATTCATTCGGGAACCCCCGGTTGGTTCGTGGCCCCCATGGCCGGACGAACGGCGGGGGACGCTAGGGAGCGCGACCGCATATGTCAACGCGACGTCACGCTCGGGCCAGCCTTCGGGTCATCGCTACTCAGTTGAATGTCGCGGTGAACCGCAGCGCCCACGACGTGCCGGTCCACGATCCTCTCGGCAAGGTCGCGGGACCAAGGTCCTTGTCGTCCGCGGAAAAATGCGAATAGGAGAGTGCCGCGCCCGCGCCCCAGTCGTCCGTGACCCACCATTCCTTGCCGGCGGTCACGTCCACGGCGAAACCGCGCTCCGACTGCCCCTCCAGCTGGTCCGTGCCGCTGAACGCGCCCATGCCGATCGAGCTGGAGACGTAGGCATTGAGCGGCATGACGTAGTAGGTCGCCCCAGCGCCGAACGCGATCATCTGCAGGATGCCCTTGTTCGCGACCGTCGTCCCGCCGAACTGTCCGCTCAGGTGCACGTCGGGGTCGTTCAAGCCCCAGCCCCAGAGCGTGGCGTGCACCGCCAGGTTGGGGATCAGGCAATAGCCCGCGGCGACGTTCACATCGAGGCCGGGATCGTCCAGCTTGGCCTTGGATCCGTTCGACTCGAGCTGGGCGTTGCCCGCGCAGATGCCGACCGCGGCGCGCATGAAGAACTGATCGTGTTCCTGCGCCGAGCCCGCCACGGCCGGTGCGGCGGCCAGGCAGAGCAGGCCCGCGACTGCGAACAACTTCACCACGCTCGTCGAGCGATCCGTCATCTCCCCTCCGGGGTGCATGCGGGACGCCGGGCGAGGGGGGACCGATCGGCCCCCCTCGCCGGCACCCGCGACTCAGTTGAACGTAGCAGAGAGCCGGAGACCGAACCCCGTCACCGACCAGTTCTGGGTCGAGCCCACGAGATCCTTGTCCTTCGCCGACAGGTAGGTGAAGTCGCCCGCTAGCCCCAAGCCCCAGTTGTTGCCCACCCACCATTCCTTGCCGATCGTGGTGTCGAGCGCGAACCCGGTGTCCGAGTTGCCTTCGAGCTCGTCGGAGCCGCTGAGCGAGCCGATGCCGACCGAGCCCGAGAAGTAGACGTTCGCCGGCATGAGGTAATAGGTGACCCCCGGCCCGATCGCGCTCATCGCCAGGAACCCGTTCAAGGTCCCGGAGCCGGATCCGACGCTGACGATGGTGAGGCTGGCGTCTGGATCCTGCACGCCCCAGCCCCACATCGTGCCGTGCAGCGCGAGGTTGTCCGAGACCATGCCGCCGAAGGCGAGGTTCATGTCGCCGGCGGTACCTTTGAACTCGGCCGTGTTCCCGTTCTCCTCGATGTGCGCCTTGCCCGAGCCTCCGCCCATCGACAGGCGCATGAAGAATCCATCGTGCTGGCGGGGTTGACCTCCGGCATTGGCCGGACCCGCAAGTGCCAGGATCCCGAGCGCGACCAGGGCGGAGCTGCGCGCGGCCACGCGCTTCCAGTTCGTCATCTGACCCTCCGATGCGAGGTGTCCCTGGGGAGGTCGCCGGGATGGCGCCTCCCGTTCGGCCGGATCGTCGCGGGGGATGGGTGTGACGGAGCGGCCGGGGGGGCATGGTAGACGTCGGTCCCGGCCTCCTCAACACTCCTGATGGACACCCGCCTCGGCGTTCGGCTAGGATGCGACCCGTTCACAAGTAGAAGCCCCGCGCTTCTCACCCCAGGCGGATGCGGATTCGCGCGTCACGCAACGGGTTCGGCCGATGGCCCAGGGCTTTGGATGCCCTGGGGAGCGGTCACGCCGGAACACGGGCCCTGATCGGGCCCCGACGCCGGGCGGGGCGACTCACGCCACCCCGCCCGGCGTCGTTTCGTTTCGGGACGGCTCGGGGGGCGCGGCCACGCACGAGAGCCATGGGGAGGGGAACACCATTTCGATTCCGGGCAAGTCGCAGGAACCGCGCGTCAACGAACGCATTCGCATCCCGCAGGTCCGGGTGATCGGAGACGACGGGTCGCAGATCGGCATCCTCTCCACGCGCGAGGCGATCGCGATGGCGCAGTCGAAGGGCCTCGACCTCGTCGAGGTCGCGCCCACGGCGCGGCCGCCCGTGTGCAAGATCATGGACTACGGGAAGTTCAAGTACGAGTCGAACCGGGCGGCGAAGGCGGCGAAGAAGAAGCAGCACCAGATGCAGCTCAAGGAAGTCAAGATGCGTCCGAAGATCGAGGACCACGACTACGACTTCAAGCTCAAGCACGCGCGCACGTTCCTCGAGCAGCGGGACAAGGTGAAGTTCACGGTCACGTTCCGCGGCCGCGAAATGGCCCACCAGGAGCTGGGATACAAGATCATCGAGCAGGTGCTGCAGGACCTTTCCGACGTCGCCGTGGTGGAGCAGCCGCCGCGCGCGGAGGGCCGCACCGTCTCGCTCGTCCTCTCACCGAAGGCGCAGGCCAGCCCACGGCCGCACAAGGCGGGCGCGGACAAGGCCGATGGCGTGGCCCCCGCGAGCTGAGCGAAAGGAAACACCGGATGCCCAAGATGAAGTCGAACCGTGCCGCCCGGAAGCGCTTCAAGCTCTCCGGCACCGGCAAGGCGATCCGCCGTTCGTCGAACCTCCGGCACGGCATGATCTCCGACAACCGCAACTCGAAGCGCAAGAAGGGCTCGAACGTCGTGGTCGCGCAGGCCGACCAGGCGCGCGTGCGCAAGATGCTCGGGAGCTGAGCCCGAGCGACACGTTCGATCCCGTTGACCGACCCGTCCCGTCGCGGCCCAGCGTCCGCCCGGGCAGGAGGATAGGCAGATGCCCCGCTCCAAGACCGTCGTCCCCGGCCGCGCTCGCAGGAAGAAGGTCCTCAAGGCCGCGAAGGGCGGCTTCAGTGGCCGCAGCAAGCTGTACAAGACCGCGCTCCAGACGCAGCAGCGCGCGGGCCAGTTCGCCTACGAGCACCGCCGGCTGAAGAAGCGCGACTTCCGCAAGCTGTGGATCGTGCGCATCAACGCCGCCGCGCGGCTGAACGGCCTCTCCTACAGCACGCTCATCTCGGGCCTGAAGAAGGCGAGCGTGGACGTGAACCGCAAGCTGCTCGCCGACCTCGCCGTGCGCGACGCGGCCGCGTTCGCGAAGCTGGCGGAGGTGGCGAAGGGCGCGACGGCGTAGCGAAGGTGCCGGCGATCCACGACATCCTCACGAAACGGCTCGATCCGGCGTGGAAGCCGGGCGAGCCGTCCGTGTTGTTGGCGGACTACGGCGAGCGCATGTCCGCGCTGGCGCAGGCGGAGCCGCAGATCGCCCGGGCCACGGCCTCCTATGCCGGCGCGATCGCCGGCGCGGACGACCTGCCGACGCTGCAGTCGATCCGCAATGCCGCATTGTCCCGCGAGAGCGGCGCCTTCCCCGAGGCGCTGGCGCTGATGCCGACGCTGTCGGTGGAAGAGAAGCGCGTCTCCGGAAAGGCACTCAACCTCGGCAAGGCGCTGGTCGAGGCCGCGGAGAAGGCGAAGCGCGAGTCGCTCGAGCGCGCGCGCGAGGGCGGCGACGCCATCGACGTCACGCTGCCCGGGCGCCGGCCGTGGAGCGGCCGCGCCCACGTGCTGGCCCAGGTACGCGACGAGCTGCTCGATCTCTTCCACGGGCTCGGCTTCTCCGTGTACACGAGCCCCGAGGTGGAGCTCGAGGGCTACAACTTCGGCAAGCTGAACTTCGCGCCCGACCATCCGGCGCGCGACGCGCACGACACCTACTTCGTGTCGCCGGAGGTGCTGCTGCGCACGCACACGTCGCCGGGCTGGGTGCGCGCCATGGAGGAGCGCCAGCCGCCGCTCCGGCTCGTGTTCCCGGGGCGCGTCTACCGCGCCGAGGCCGTGGATGCGAGCCACATGGACCAGTTCCACCAGATCGACGGCCTGTTCGTGGCGAAGAACGTGTCCATGGCGGACCTGAAGGCGACGCTCAACACGTTCGCGCGCGCGATCTATCGCCGTGACGTGCCCACGCGCATCATCCCCATCTACTTCCCGTTCGTGGAGCCGGGCGTGCAGATGGACGTGCAATGCGCGACCTGCTCGGGCAGCGGTCGGTTCGAGGACAAGCGCTGCCCGGTGTGCAAGGGCACCCGGTGGGTGGAGGTGCTGGGCGCCGGCATGGTGCACCCGAACGTGTTCAAGGCCGTGGGCTACAACCCGGAAGAGGTGACCGGGTTCGCGTTCGGCATGGGCCTCGAGCGCATCGCCATGGGCCGGCACGGCATCCACGAGATCCGCGAATTTCTACAGAACGACCTGCGCTTCCTGGAGCAGTTCTAGATGAAGCTCCCCATGAGCTGGCTCAAGGACTGGGTGGAGCTGGACGCCACGCCCGAGCAGGTGGCGGAAGCACTCACCACGCGCGGGTTCTACGTCGAGGCGGTGGAGACGCACGGCCGCCGCTACCCGGGCGTGGTGATCGCGCGTGTGCTCGAAGCGGAGAAGCACCCGAACGCGGACAAGCTGAAGCTCTGCCGCGTCGACGGCGGCTCGGGCGAGCTCAAGATCGTGTGCGGCGCGCCGAACGTGGCCGCGGGCATGATCGTTCCGCTCGCCACCGTGGGCACGACGATGCCCAACGGCCTCGTCATCAAGGCGGCGAAGATCCGCGGCGAGGAGAGCCAGGGCATGCTCTGCTCCGGCCGCGAGCTGCAGTTGACCGAGGACCACGATGGCATCCTCGACCTGCGCACGTTCATGAAGGGCGTGGAGTTCGAGGTCGGGAAGCCGTTCGATGCCTATCTCCCCGAGCCCGACGCCGTGCTCGAGGTGGAGATCCCGTTCAACCGCCCGGACGGCATGGGCGTGGTCGGCCTCGCGCGCGAGGTGAAGGCGGCGCTCGGCGGCCGCTGGTCCGACAAGGCGCGCGCACGGCTCTCGGCGCAGCCCGCGAGCAACCCGGCGCGGGTCACGTTCGACCTCGACGTCGAGGACGCGGCCGAGTGTCCGAGCTACTTCGCGCAGCTCGTGGAAGGTGTGCGCGTCGCGCCGTCGCCCACCTGGCTCGTGAGGAAGCTCGAGGCCATGGGCCAGCGCTCGATCAACAACCTCGTCGATCTCACGAACCTGGTGCTGTTTGAAATGGCGCAGCCGTTGCACGCGTTCGACGCGAACATGCTCCACGGCGGTGCGATCCGCGTGCGCCGGGCGAAGGCGGGGGAGACGCTCACCACGCTCGACGGCAAACCGCGAAAGCTGACCCCGGAAGTGCTGGTGATCGCCGACAAGCAGCGCCCCGTGGCGCTCGCCGGCATCATGGGCGGCGCCGACAGCGAGGTGACCGAAGCCACCACCACGATCCTCCTCGAGTGCGCCGTGTTCCAGCCGCAGCGCGTGCGCCGCGGCGCGCGCGCGCTCGAGCTGTCGACCGAGGCGAGCAAGCGCTACGAGCGCGGCGTCGACTTCGGACTCAGCATGGCGGCGGCGGCGCGCTTCCTCACCCTGCTCGTCGAGCTCTGCCCGGGCGCCAAGCTGACGACGTGGCGGCGGAAGTTCGTGGAGCCGCAGCCGCGCTCGATCGCGCTCCGGCCGTCGCGCTGCGAGCGGCTGATCGGGATCCCGATCGGCGGTGGCCGTTGCGCCGAGCTGCTGGAAACGCTCGAGTTCGGTGTGCACCGCGGCGACACGCTGAACGTCGCCATCCCCGCCTGGCGGCCCGACTGCACGATCGAGGACGACCTCGTTGAAGAGGTGGCGCGCGCGAACGGCTACGACCGGATCCCCGAAGCGCCGCTCCAGACCGCGGGCGCCCACGCCACGCGCTCGGCGCGTGAGCGCGTCGTGCGCCGCGCGCGCGAGAGCATGCTGGCGCTGGGCTTGAACGAGGCCTGGTGCACGTCGCTCGTCTCGGAATCCGAAGCCATCGCCGCGGCGAGGCTCGTGGGAGACGAGCCGAAGCGGCTCGTGAAGCTCGCGAATCCCATGTCGCGCGAGAGCGAGTGGCTCCGGCCCAACCCGGTGCCGGGCCTGCTGCGCGCGGTGGCGTTGAACCTGCGCCAGGGTGCGACCAGCGTGCGGTTGTTCGAGGTGGGATACGGCTTTCTCTCCACGCAGGCGCCGCAACCGGAAGAACGCTTGATGGCGGCAGCCGTCCTGTCGGGGCCGCGACTCCGGCACACGCACGATCCCATCCCGACCGCGCCCCGGGGGGCCTACGACCCGCGCGGGGACGTGGACTTCTTCGACGCCAAGGGCCTCTGGGAGGCCTGGCTCGCCGAGATGCGCGTTGACGCCACCAGTTGGCGGCCCTATGCTGCCGACGGCTGGAAATCCGGTGCCAGTGCGGAAGTTGCGGTCGGGGCTTCACGCATTGGATGGGCCGGGAGACTCGCGCAGGGCCTGCTCGGGTCCTGGGAGATCGAGGCCACCGTCCACCTGTTCGTGGCGTTGCTCGAGCCCCTGGCCGAGGGAGCCTCCGCGGTGATCCGTGCCCGCGTGCCCGGCCGCTTCCCGCCCGTGCGTCGCGACCTCGCGTTCTTCGTACCGCGGGGAACGTCGCACGCCGCGGTCGAACAGCAGCTCCGTGGCGCCGCTTCGGACCTGCTGCACTCGATCGAGTTGTTCGACGTCTACGAAGGCCCCGGCACCCCGGCCGGCATGCGCAGCCTGGCGTACGCGCTGCAGTTCCAGCACGCCGAGCGCACGCTCACGGAGGCCGAGGTCCATGAGGTCCAGTCGCGCATGGTGACCGCGGTCGTCCAAGGATGCGGCGGTCAACTGAGGGAACGAGCATGAACGAAACCGCGGTCATCACCGGCACGGATCTCGATCGTCTTGCGGAGCGCGTGGAGCGCGCCGCCCGTCTCATCTCCGAACTGCGCACCAAGGCCACGCACCTCGAAGAGGAGCGCAACGCCTTG
>DATLUU010000346.1:0-3122 GCA_035577885.1 Verrucomicrobiia bacterium | reverse complement strand
GCGCCCCGGCGTCACGTTCAAGCTGCCGCGCTTCGAGGGGCCGCTCGACCTGCTGCTGCACTTGATCAAGCGCGACGAGATCGACATCCACGACATTCCGATCGCGCACATCACCAAGCAGTACCTCCAGTACATCGAGCTGATGCGCATGCTCGACCTGGACGTGGCGGGCGAGTTCCTGGTCATGGCCGCGACGCTCATGCGCATCAAGGCCAAGATGCTGCTGCCGCTCCCCAGCACCACCGAGGAGGAGGAAGAGGGCGACCCGCGCGAGGAGCTGGTGCAGCGCCTGCTCGAGTACCGCCTCTACAAGGAGGCGGCGGTCGGCCTGGGCGAGCACGAGGGCGAGCGCCGCACGCTGCACGAGCGCGGCAACCCGCCCACCGAGGACGACGCGGGCCCGCTGCCGCTGGCGCCGGCGACGCTCTTCGACCTGCTGGGAGCGCTGCAGCGGGTCATGGCGCGACGCAAGGAGGAGCCGGTCTACTCGGTCGAGACCGAGGGCTACGACATCGAGGAGATGATGTCGCTGCTGGCGCGCACCGTGGCCGAGGACGGCCAGGTGCTGTTCTCGACCATCATGCTCCGCGCGCGCGCGCGCATGGAGATCATCGTCTCGTTCATGGCGCTGCTCGAGCTCATCAAGCTCGGCACCGTGACCTGTGTCCAGGAGGCGAACTTCGCCGACATCCTGATCCTGCCGCGCCTCCAAGAAAGGGTGGGCCCCGATGCCACCGGTACACCTGCGCTCGGCCGTTGAAGCGCTGCTGTTCTCGTCCGACCAGCCGCTCCCGCTGTCGCTGCTCGCGGAGGCGCTCGACGCGCCCCCCGAGCGCGTGAGCGAGGCGCTCGAGGAGCTGGGCGCCGACTACAAGGCACGCGAGGCCGGCGTCGAGCTGCGCGAGATGGCCGGCGGCTGGATCGTCACCACCACCGCCGAGCAGCACGAGTGGGTGGCGCGGATGCTGCGCGGCAAGCGAAAGATGCGCCTGTCGCGCGCCGCGCTCGAGACGCTGGCGATCATCGCCTACAAGCAGCCGGTGACGAAGAGCGAGATCGAGGCCATCCGCGGCGTGGATTCGAGCGGCACGCTGGCGACGCTGCTCGAGCGCTCGCTGGTCACGATCAAGGGCCGCTCCACCGTGGTCGGCCGGCCGCTGCTCTACGGCTCCACCGGCGACTTCCTCAACTACTTCGGCTTGAAGGACCTCACCGACCTGCCGCGTCCCGAGGAGCTGCGTGCGCTGGTGGCGGCGCGCGAGCCCGAGCAGATGGAGATGCTCGAGCTGGACACCGACGGCCTGCCGCTCGCGCTCGCCGCCGGGACGCCTGCCGCCGGGGCGCCTGCCGGCGGTGAGTCGGAGATG
Source organism: Verrucomicrobiia bacterium (assembly GCA_035577885.1). Lineage (GTDB taxonomy): Bacteria > Eisenbacteria > RBG-16-71-46 > RBG-16-71-46 > RBG-16-71-46 > JAIOPA01. Next base: position 1,755 of record DATLUU010000346.1, on the reverse strand, counting down.
GAGACCGTGCACGTGGCCGGCGACACGCTGGAAGCGTCAGACGCCGGCGAGGCGGACGAGGACTACGACGACGACGAGTTCGAGGGCGACGACCAGGACGAGGGCGACGATGAGGACGATGACGACGGGGACGACGACGCCGGAGACGATGACGCCGGTGACGAAGAGTCCGAGCGGCCCTCGGCGTCGTTCGCCAAGCGTCCCAGCCGCTGACCGCGAACTCGTGAGTCCCGAGGCCGGGCACTGGATCCGCGTGCTCGGGCTCGCCGCGCATCCCGAGGGCGGCTGGTTCCGCGAGACGTACCGGAGCCCCGAGCGTATCGGCCGTGAGGGATTGCCTGCGCGCTTCCCGGGCGCGCGCGTGCTCGCCACGTCGATCCTCTACCTGCTCGGCGCCGGCGAGTGCTCGCGCTTCCATCGTCTCCGCGCGGACGAGCTGTGGTGCCACCACGCCGGTGGCGCCGTGCACCTCCACCTGCTCGAGCGCGGCGGAGCCCGCAGGCTCGTGGTCGGCGGCGACACGCCGCAGGTCACCGTGCCGCACGGCACCTGGTTCGCAGCCGAGCCCGAGCCCGGGGCCGCGTTCGCGCTCGCGGGCTGCTTCGTCTCGCCGGGGTTCGAGTTCGAGGACTTCGAGCTTGGCGACCGCGATCAGCTGCTCGCCGGGTTCCCGGGCGAGCGTGACCTGGTGATGCGGTTCACGCACGGAGACGAGCGATGAGCATCCGCTTGAACAAGTTCCTCGCCGACCGCGGGGTCGCCTCGCGCCGCGCGAGCGACCGGCTGATCGAGGACGGCCGCGTGCGCATCAACGGCCGCGTGGTCACCGACCTGGGCACCAAGGTAGAGGAGGAGCGCGACAAGGTCTCGGTGAACGGAAAGCCCGTCGGCGGCCGCGAGCGCCACGTCTACTTCGTGCTCAACAAGCCCGTGGGCTTCATCACCACGCTCGACGACCCGGAGGGGCGGCACACGGTGCGGGAGTTGATGCCGCGCGGCGCGCGCGTCTATCCGGTGGGCCGGCTGGACGCGGACACGAGCGGGCTCCTGCTGCTCACGAACGACGGCGACCTCGCGCACAAGCTCATGCACCCGCGCTACGGCGTCGCCAAGACCTACCGCGTGCGGCTCGCGCGCGAGCCAAGGCCGGAGCAGCTCCGCCGGCTCACGACCGGCGTGCGCTTCGACCGCGGCAAGATCTCGGGCCCGGCACGGGCACGGCGGATCGATCCCGGCTTCGACGCGATCATGATCGAGATGGTGGTGCACGAGGGCCGGTTCCGGCAGGTGCGGAAGATGTGCGAGGCCGTGGGACTCGAGGTCACGGGCCTCCACCGCGTGGGCTATGGCCCGATCCGGCTTGGGCCCCTCGCCCGCGGCATGTTCCGCGAGCTGTCGGAGGAGGAGGTGACGAAGCTCCGCGCGGAGTCGTCGCGGGCGGGCCGCGGCGCGCCGCCACGCCCGGGGGAGGCAGCGACCCGTCCCAAGCCCGCGACCCGGCCGGAGCCCGCCCGGGACGACGAGGACGAAGACATCGAGGAGACCTGGGTGCCGGGGGGCGGCCTCCTCGAGCCCGATGACGAGGACGAGTCTGGTGGTGGTGAACCGCCGTCGCGATCCGCTGAGCGGGGAGCCCGGCCGGCAGGGAGACGACCGTCGGAATGGCCTGCCCGAGCCGGCGAGCGGCGCGGCGACGACGATTTCAAGGGTCCCGCGCCCGGTCGCACGCCGCGACGAGAGGGCCCGCAGCGCCGT
>DATLUU010000345.1:0-4177 GCA_035577885.1 Verrucomicrobiia bacterium | reverse complement strand
GGACTTCGTACAGGAATACCGCGCCGGCCGGGCAGCGGAACGACTCAAGCAGTCCGTGGCCGTCCGCGCCACCGTCGTGCGCGACGGCCAGCCCCTGGAATTGCCGCGCGAGCAGATCGTTCCCGGCGATGTCGTGCAGCTCCGCGCCGGCGCCATGGTGCCCGCCGACGGTGTCCTGCTCGAAGCGCACGACCTGTTCGTGAACCAGGCGCTGCTCACCGGCGAATCCTTTCCGGTCGAGAAGCACCCGGCTGGGAGCGGCCCCCCACCTGCGGACATGAACGAAGCCCGGAGCGCGGTGTTCATGGGCACCTCCGTCGTCAGCGGGCTGGCGTCGATGCTGGTGTGCCGCACCGGACCCGCGACCGCGCTGGGAGAGATCAGCGACAGCCTCGTCGCCAAGCCGCCGGCGACGGCGTTCGAGAGCGGGATCCGCAACTTCGGCACGCTGATCCTGCGGCTTGCGATCCTCATGGTGCTGTTCGTGCTGCTCGTGAACGCGTTCTTCCACCGGCCGTGGCTCGAGTCGTTCCTGTTTGCCGTTGCGCTCGCCGTGGGGCTCACACCGGAGCTGCTGCCGATGGTGGTGTCCGTGACGCTGGCGCGCGGCGCGCTGCGCATGGCGCGCGAGCGCGTCATCGTGCGCCGGCTGCCGGCCGTTCACGACCTCGGCAGCATGGATGTTCTGTGCACCGACAAGACGGGCACGCTCACCGAGGCACAGATCCGGCTCGAAAAGCACCTCGATCCCCTGGGCCGCGACAGCGGTCGCTCGCTCGAGCTCGCGTTCCTCAACAGCACCATGGAGAGCGGGCTCAGGAACCCGCTCGACGAAGCGATTCTTCGACACACCGAAGTCGATGTTCGCGAGTGGCGGAAGATCGACGAAGTGCAGTTCGACTTCGAGCGGCGCAGGGTCTCGGTGCTCGCCGACAATGGTCGACAGCGACTGCTGGTCCTGAAAGGGGCCTTCGAGGACGTCCTGAGCCACTCGACACGGTACGAAGCCGATGGCCCGCAGCACCTGCTGCCGCTCGACGAGCCGGCGCGGCGCAGCGTCACCCAGTGCTTCGGGTCGTTGTGCCGGGAGGGCTACCGTGTGCTCGGGATCGCCTGGAAGGAGACCCCCCGCGACCAGGTGCATGCGATCGTGGACGACGAGACCGAACTCGTCTTCGCCGGGCTCGTCGCGTTCGAAGATCCGCCCAAGGCCAGCGCCGCCGAGGCCATCCGTGCGTTGACGGCAAGCGGCGTCGCGGTGAAAGTCGTCACCGGCGATCACGAGCTGGTGACGCTGCACCTGTGCGCCGAGTTGGGCCTGCGCGTCACCGGGGTGATCAGCGGCAGCGAGATCCAGTCGATGAGCGATCCCGCGCTGGCGGCACGAGCGGAGGGTGCGAACCTGTTCTGCAGGGTGACGCCGCCGCAGAAGAACCGCGTGATCCAGGCGCTCCGGAGCCGCAGTCATGTCGTCGGCTATCTGGGCGACGGCATCAATGACGCGCCCTCGCTTCATTCCGCTGATGTCGGCATCTCGGTGGCCGGGGCGGTCGACGTGGCCAAGGAAGCCGCCGACTTGATCCTGCTCGATCACGACCTCGCGGTCGTCCACCACGGCGTTCTCGAAGGCCGCCGCACCTTCGGCAACATCATGAAGTACGTGATGATGGGGACCAGCTCCAACTTCGGGAACATGTTCAGCATGGCCGCCGCGACCCTCGTGCTGCCGTTCCTGCCCATGCTCCCGGTGCAGATCCTGGTGAACAACTTCCTCTACGACGTCTCGGAGATCGCGATCCCCTTGGACGGCGTGGACGCCCGGGACCTCGAGCGGCCACGGCACTGGGACATGTCCGCCATCCGCAACTTCATGATCGTCGTGGGCCTGGTCAGCTCGATCTTCGACTTCCTCACGTTCTTCGTGCTGCGGCGTCTGTTCCACGCCGGGGAGCGGTTGTTCCACAGCGGCTGGTTCGTCGAATCCCTCGCCACACAGGTGCTGGTCATCTTCGTCATACGAACCCGGGGCAACCCCTTGCGTTCGAGGCCGAGTGCTATCCTGACCGCGACTTCCCTCGCGGTCGTCGCCATAGGGACCGCGCTGCCGTACACGCCGCTCGGCGCGCGCCTGGGATTCGTGCCGCCGCCCGGGCTGTTCTTGCTGATCCTGGCGGGAACGGTCGTCGTCTATCTCGTCATGGTCCAGGCAGTGAAGACACTGTTCTATCGCCGCTCGGCGGGGCGTTGAATGCACGCGGAGCCAAGAGAGGTCGAGCATGAAGAAAGCGCAGATCGTGACCACGAAGGCCGGGTTGTGGATCGACCACAAGAAGGCCGTCATCGTGATGGTGTCGGGTAAGGAAGTGCAGCTGCGTCATATCGAATCGAAGGTGGAGAAGCGCGTCCGCTATTCCGGCGGCCCGGGCTCCAGCGATTCGCACGGGTCGCGCGCGGGCGGGGGTGAGGAGACGCGGGAGAACCGCGCGGAGGGTCAGCTGAAGAAGTACTTCGACGAGGTGGTCGACTCGCTCCGTGAGGCGAAGGCGATCCTGATCTTCGGTCCCGGTGAGGCTCATGGCGAGCTCCAGAAGCGGCTCGAGCATGCGCGACTGGGCGACCGCGTCGTTGGCATCGAGACCGCCGACAAGATGACGGACAATCAGATCACGGCGAAGGTGCGGGAGCGGTTCGTGAAGTAGGGCGTCGTCAAAGCGCGAGGGGGCCGTGGCACGCGAGGACATCACTCGACTGCTTCACGAGCTGCGCGGCGGCGATCCACGCGCGCAGGAAGCGCTGCTCGCCGCGGTCTACGCCGACCTGCGCGCCATCGCGCACCGGCGGCTGACTCCGGGCGGCCGTGACGCGGTGCTCGACACCACGGCGCTCATCCACGAGTCCTACGTGCGGATGTTCGACCGCGAGCCGCTGCCGTGGGTCGACCGGCGCCACTTCTTCTCGGTGGCGGCCATGGCGATGCGGCAGATCATCGTCGACCACGCCCGCAAGCGGACCTCGGCCAAGCGCGGGGGCGGCGCCGTGCACGTGGCGCTCGAGGACTCGCAAGTCGCTGGGGATGCGCAGGCTGCAGAGATCGTGTCCGTTCACGAGGCACTTCTGCGTTTGAGCCAATTGGATGCGCGATTGGCGCGCATCGTCGAGCTTCGCTTCTTCGGTGGCTTCTCGGACGAGGAGATCGCCGAGATCCTCGAGGTCAGCGCCCGCACCGTGCGCCGCGACTGGCGCAAGGCGCGCGCGCTGCTTCACCAGGGGATCGCGGGAGGGGAAGGCACGTGAACCTGCTGGCGCCGGACACATTGGACGCCGAACGCTGGCGTCGCATCGACTCGGTGCTCGACGTCGTCCTGGACGCCGCGCCGCAGGAAGTCCCGGCGCTGCTGGATGCGCTGTGCGCGGGGCACGCCGGGCTCCGGCGTGAGATCGAGGCCCTGCTCGAGGCGGAGCGCGCGAGCGCGGGCTTCATGGCCTCGCCGGCGGCGATGCTCATCGATGTCTTCAGCGAAGACGCGCCGCCCGCGCGCGTCGGCCGCTACGTGGTGACGGGCACACTGGGGCAGGGCGGCATGGGGGTCGTACTCGATGCGCGCGACGAGGTGCTCGGCCGGCGCGTCGCCCTCAAGCCGTTGCCGGAGGCGTTCGCGAGCGACCCCGAGCGGCTCGAGCGCTTCCTGTGCGAGGCGCGGCTGCTGGCGACGCTCCAGGATCCGCACCTTGCCGGCTTCCTGGGCATCGCGCGCGAGGCGGATCGGCGCTGGCTCGTGCTCGAGCACGTCGCGGGCAGGACGCTGGCGGAGCGCTTCGATGCGGGCCCGCTCGAGCTCGACGAAGCGCTCGACATCCTCACCCAGACGGCGCAGGCGCTCGCGGCGGTGCACGCGTTGGGCATCGTTCACCGGGACTTGAAGCCAGCGAATCTCATGCTCACCCCGAGCGGCATCGTGAAGCTGCTCGATCTCGGGCTCGCCGAGGGCGACGGCGGGGGTGGAGTGTTCGCGCGTGCAGGCACGCCAGGCTGGATGAGCCCGGAGCAGATCCGTGGCGAGGCGCAGGACGCGCGCACGGACGTGTTCGCGTGGGGCGTGCTCGCGTGGCGTTGCCTGACCGGCGCGCCGGCGTTCCCGGGCGCGGACGCTAAAGAGCGCCTCGCTGCGACGCTCGA
>DATLUU010000344.1:0-2226 GCA_035577885.1 Verrucomicrobiia bacterium | reverse complement strand
ATCGAGATCGACATCGGGAACAGACGCTTGCCCGTGTCGAAGGCATCGAAGCCGAGCACGACCTGGAGGTACACCGGCAGGACGAAGAACGTGCCCATCACGATCAGCTGCTGCGCGGCGAGCGACGTGAGGCCGGCGTGCAGGGTCTCGATCTTCAGCAGCGCGCGGTTGAGAAGCGTGCTCTTGCCGAGACGCTCTCGGCGCTCTTCATAGGCCAGGAAGGATCCGAGCACGACGAAGCCGCCGATGAGCAGGAACGGCACGAGGGAGAACCCGAGCGGCGTGATCTCATGGCCGCCGATCGTCGGCTTGGCGATCGGCTTGATCCAACCCCAGGTGCTGCTCTTCAGGATCCCGAAGACGATCAGCCCGAGCGCGACGGCCGAGAGCGCCGCGCCGCCAAAGTCCAACCTCGGCGGGTGCTCGGGCTTCGGCGCGCGCTTCATGCGCCGGTGGACGATGAGCACCACGATCACCACCACGACCTCGCCGACGAAGACGTACCGCCAGCTCCAGGTCGTCGTCACATAGCCGCCGATCAGGGGGCCGGCCGCGATCGCCGCGCCGGCTGCGCCGCCGATCATCGAGTAGGCGAACGCACGCGCCTTGCCCTCGTAGTTCGCCGCCGTCAGCGCGGCGATCGCCGGGATGACCAGCACGGCGCCAAGCCCCTCGATCCCCGACCAGCCGATCAGCAGCACCGTGAGGTTCGGGCTGAGCGCGGTGGTGAGCGAGCCGAGCCCGTACACGGCAAGCCCCAGGCCGAAGGCTCGGTCGCGGCCCAGGATGTCGCCGAGCTTCGCCCCCACCAGCATGAACGCCGCCATCACGAGCGTGTACATCGTGATCGCGCTCTGCACGCCGGTGACCGTCGTGTCGAGGTCGTCCACGATCTGCGAGATCGAGACGTTCATCACGCTCGAATCCAGCACCATGATGAACTGGGCCGACGCGAGAATGGTCAGCGGGAGCCACTTGCGCAGCGCCGAGCCGCCCTCGGCCGGGTCGGCTCCGGCCAGCGAAGCGTCGCTCAAGTGCGGTTGCGCGCCGGCGTGGGCCGGCTCGGCGCGGGCGCAGGCGCCGGCTTGGGCGTCCGCTGCGGAACCGGGTCGCGGATCGGCTCGACGACGATCTTCCTCAGCGGCTTCCCGATCTCCATCTCGCGCATCCTCCCCTCGTGCCCCTTCCCGGTGCCAGGAGGTGCGCATGCCGACCGCAGGCAGGCGAGCGTCCCCCGCGCGGTCTACCGTCTCGAACGATGGCGGCGGCGTCCCAGCCGGAGGTCCACGTGCAGGGCAGGAAGCCCTGGCGCGTGATCTTCCGCGTGCTGCTCCTGCTCGCGACGGCAGTCTCGCTCTACTTCCTGTTCCCGAGCCTCGTCGACCTCTTCACGCAGTGGCACTCTCTCGCCCACCTGCAGCCGTGGTGGCTTCTCCTGGCCCTCGTCTTCGAGGCCGCGAGCGTGACGGCGCTCTGGGAGGTGCAGCGGATCGCGCTCCGCACGCCGAGCTGGTTCGCCGTGGGGACGTCGCAGCTCGCCGGCAACGCCGCGGGCAACATCGTCCCCGGCGGGGCGGCCACCTCCGGGGCCTTCGCCTACAGGCTGCTCGTGCGAGCGGGGGTCCAACGCGACAGCGTGGCCGCGGGGCTGGCGTCCGTCTCGATCGCGAACACGACCACGATCCTGGCCTTCCCGGTGCTCGCCCTGCCCGCGATACTCGGCGGCCTGCAGGCGCCGCGCGGGCTGCTCACGACCGCCTACATCGGGGCGGGCGCGTTCGTGCTCGTGGTCCTCGCCGGGCTCGCCGCGTTCCTCTGGGACCGGCCACTGGAGTTGGTCGGGCGCGCGATCGACGCCGTCCTCCGGCTGTTCCCCGGCAAGCGCGACGCGCACGGCACCGGCGAGCGGCTCCTCGCACAGCGCGACGGGCTCCAGCATGCGTTCGGCTCGCGGTGGCCGTTCGCCCTCTGCGCAGTCATCGCCAAGCCGGGATTCGACTACCTCGGGCTCCTCTGCTGTCTCGCCGCGGTCGGCGCGCGGCCGAATCCGTCGCTCGTCATCCTCGCCTACTCAGGCGGGATGCTGCTGGCGCTGATCCCCTTCACGCCCGGCGGGCTCGGCTTCGTCGAAGCCGGGCTCACCGGCCTCCTGACGCTCGCCGGAGCGACTGCGCACCAGGCGGTGGTGGCGACGCTCGCGTACCGGCTGCTGACCTTCTGGTTGCC
>DATLUU010000343.1:0-4044 GCA_035577885.1 Verrucomicrobiia bacterium | reverse complement strand
GCCGATCCATGCGGTATATGACCGCCATGCGACCATATTCCCCTGAGCACCGTGCCGCCCAGGGACTTGGCCTTCTCCGCGGTGGCATCGGCGCTCTCGACGCTGATGTAGGAAGCCCAGTAAGGCGGCATGCCGGACTGGACCTGCCCCGCGTCCTGCTTGAACAGTAGGGTTGCCGCGGAGCCGCCGCCCGCAGCCGACCGCCCAACGCTGGCGCGGCCGCGACCAGCGCGGGTCCGGGCGGGCCACGCCGTCGATGGATTACCTTGTGGACACCATGCGTATCGCCGCCCTCTACGACATCCACGGCAACCTGCGCGCGCTCGAAGCCGTGCTCGCGGAGGTGGAGGAGTACGCGCCCGATCGCATCCTGATCGGCGGCGACATGGCGCTGGGCCCGATGCCGCGAGAAGTGCTCGAGCGGCTCGAGACACTCGGCTCGCGCGCGGTCTACGTGCGCGGCAACTGCGACCGCGAGATGGTCGCCGCGCTGGGCGGCGAGTTCGCGCACGCCACGCCCTGGGGCACGCGCACACGCTGGGCCGCGGAGCGCTGCACGATCGCGCAGATGCGGCTCCTCGCCGGACTGCCCACCACGCTCACGCTCGCGGTCGACGGCCTCGGTGATGTGCTCTTCTGTCACGGCTCGCCGCGGCGCGACGACGAGATCCTCACCCGCGTCTCATCGCCGCAGCGGCTGCGCGTGGCGCTCGCCGGGCGCAATCTGCCGCGCGTCGTCCACGGGCACACGCACGTGCAGTACGAGCGCACGGTGGGCACCACGCACTGGATCTGCCCCGGCAGCGTGGGGATCCCATACGAGAGCGAGCCCGGCGCGCGCTGGGCGACGTTCGGGCCCGGCGTGACGTTGCGCTGCACGCCGTACGACATGGAGCGCACCATCGCCGACGTGCGCGCGGTGAAGTTCCCCGATGCCGACGAGTTCATCGAGAACTACCTGCGGAAGCCTTCGGGCCCCGACAAGGCGAGCGTGTACTTCGAATCCCTGGCCGAAGGGGCGAAGAGCGTCTGATCGGAGCACGACGCTGGCCTCCTGTGACGAGGCGGTTCGTGGTCGTTCGCTAGCTGCTCTTGAACCCCACGCGCTTGTGCGTGCCGTCGCAGAACGGCTTGGCTCCCGACTCGCCGCAGCGGCAGAGCTTCGTGCGCGTGCCCGCGAGCATCGTCTTTCGGTCGGCGCTGCTGATGGCGAACGGGCCGGCGAGCTCGATCGGCCCGTTCTCGCGCGCGATCGCGCGCAGCCGCGTGCCCTCGGCGCCGGGATCCTCGACACGCTCGGGTTCCGCGAGCGCGCCGGGCTCGCGGAAGCCCGCGTCGCGGTGCGCGTTGTCGCAGAGCGGCTTGTTCTGCGACAGCCCGCAGCGGCAGAGCGCCACGCGCGTGTCGCGCAGCCGCACGTCGCCGCGCTCGTCCACCAGCTCGACGTCGCCGCGCAGGTAGGTGGGGCCGTTCCGCGACACCAGGATCGTGTTCGCGGGGGGCACCGGCTCGGGCGCGCCGCCGTCGCTGCGCTCGAAGTGCAGCGAGCCGGTGGGGCAGCGCGCGATCACCCGCGCCACCGCGTCCGCGGACGCCTGCGTCGCGTCCACCCACGGCCGCCGTCCCGGCTCGAACACCGTGGGCAGGTTCATGACGCAATCGGCGGCGTGGATACAGCGCCGGCGCGACCAGGTCACGGTGATGCCGGGGGCCGGGAACGCGTGCACGCGGTCGCCGCGGTCCAAGCCCGGCTGTGGCTCGGAGGCAACGGTCGTCTGGCTGTCGCCGGGGTCGCGCTCGTCGCTGGCCATGCCGGCAACATACCCCCTAACGACGAAACGGCCCCGGGGGAGGACCGGGACCGCTCGTGTGGCACCGAGGGGGAGATCGGTGCCGGTACTTCCCTGATGAACGCTCGCCGAGGTTCCCGGGTCTGCCGGACCTGGACCCTCACCCGTCGCTCTGGGATCCGTCCCCGGGTCGAGCGTCTTTGCATCGCCCACTCACACATTTCGCACGAGTTGTGCCGTGAACCACGCGGGCGCGGCCGACCGGGACACGCGTTGCGGCGCAACGGGTTGGGCCGGAGAAGCAGAAGTCGGTGGCGGCCCGGGAGCCACCACCGACTCTTGGCCTGCGCCAGTTGGCGCGGCCGCTGCGCGAATCCCCCCGCTACCTCTTCCGGGCGTGCGCGCCCCTCGGGCGCTCGTCGTACTTGTGGAAGAGGCGAGTCTGCCGCGACTCCATGGGCACGACCTTGCCGTTCACCACCACCTGCTCGCAATGGGTGGCGATGATGAGCGGGTCGCCGTCGGTGACCTGGAGGTCGGCGAGCTTCCCGACCTCGATCGAGCCGATCTTGTCGCCGGCGCCGAGGATCTGCGCGGGGTAGAGCGTCACGGACTTCAGCGCCTCGTCGTGGTCCAGCCCGAACGCCTCCGCCATCGCCGCCTGGTAGGGCACGTTGCGCGCGTTCGCGGCGGCGAAGCCGCCGCCCTCGTCGGCGATGCAGTAGCGCACACCGGCCTTGGCGAGCTTCGAGGCCACGGTGAACGCCTCGTCGTACGACTCGTAGCCGCGGTTCGGCGTCGCCAGTACGCCGGCCACGATCACCGCGATGTTCCGGCGCTTGAGCTCGTCCGCCACCCGCCAGCTGTCGTAGCCGCCCAGGAGGATGATGTTCGTGAGCTTCTGCTGGTCGCAGAACCTCAACACGGCGCGGATCTGGTTCAACGCGTCGCAATGGAACGCCACCGGGATCTCGCCCTTGAGAGCTTTGCGCATGGCGTCCCAGCGCACGTCCTCGTCGTGCTTGGGTACGCCCTTGCCGCTCTCCGCATCGCGTGCGGTCCAGTACGCGCGCGCGTCGTCGAACGCGTCGCCGATGGCCTTGATCGCCTCATCGCGCGCCTTCGCCTGCTCCTCGTCGCTCCGCAACTCGAAGAACGCGTGGATCGGCGTCATGTTCGGCCACTGGACGTGGAGCGCCGCCGGCGCGCGCACGGTGATGTCCTCCTGCGTCCAGCCGTCCAGGTGCATCAGCGCCGACGTGCCGCGCACCGCGCCGCCGCCGGGGATGGTGAGCACGGTGGTGACGCCGTTCAAGCGCGTCACCGGCAGGAAGTCCGAATCGGGGTTGTACATCACCTCGGCGCGCTGGTTCGGGTTCAGGTTCCCGGTCTCGCGCGAGTCGTCGGAGCCCTCGATGGTGGAGATCTCCTGGAGCCCGAGGAGGGTGTTCGCGTGCACGAACCCTGGATAGACGTGCTTGCCGGTGCAGTCGATGACCTTGGCGCCGCCGGGCACGGGGATGCCGGTGCCGACGGCGGTGATCTTGGCGCCTTCCACGAGCACGGTGCCGTTCGGGATCTCGGGCCCGGTCACCGGGTGCACGGTGCCGCCGGTCAGCGCCAGCACCTCGGCGCGGGCAGGCGTCCACAAGGCACTCACGAGCATGAACGCGAGGCCGGAGACGAGCAGCGCTGCAAACAGCGCCGGGCGGGTGTTCGAGAGCAGGCGGCTCATCGCGAGCCCTCCTCTCCGGCCTCGAGCGCCTTGCGGTCGGCCTCGCTCAGGAACGGCATCACGTGGCCCTGGTGCTCGCCACAGTCGTTGCCGCTCTCATCGGTGTCCTCGAGGTAGCGCGGCGGCCAGTTGCCCTTGTTGCCGGTGGCCCCGCCCTGCTTTGCCGCACGCGCGGCCGCGATCAGCGCCGTGCGCTCGGCCGCCAGCTCGGCGCGGCCGGCGAGGTCGGCGGCACGGTCGAAGTACTTCCGGCCCTCGATCCACGTCTGCTCGCACACCGAGTAGGGCGACAGCGGCTCGCCGCTCCAGATCGCGAAGTCGGCGTCCTTCCCCACCTCGATCGAGCCCACGTACTTGTCGATCTTGAGCGACTTCGCGGGATTGAGCGTCACCATCTTCAACGCCTCGTCGCGCGGCACGCCGCCGTACTTGATGGCTTTCGCGGCCTCGGTATTGAGCCGGCGCGCCAGCTCGTCGCTGTCGGAGTTGAAGCCCACGTTCACGCCGCGGTCCCACATG
>DATLUU010000342.1:0-6868 GCA_035577885.1 Verrucomicrobiia bacterium | reverse complement strand
GCGCGGGCGCGAACGCCCGTGCCAGGTTCGGGCGCGAGCCGAACTCGATCGCGTGCACGAGTGTGGCCACCGCCTCGTCGTAGACGAACGCCGCGTGCACGCGGTCGCCGGCGTGGCGGATGCAGGAGTCCGCGGGGGATTCCTCGCTCAGGCAGCGCGCGCACACCGGCACGCCAAGCCGCGGCAGCGCGCGCTCGCACGTGTCGCAGAAGAACCGCGCCGGATCCGCGGGAACGCCGCACACGGGACACCGTTGCGGAAGGATGAGATCGAGGAGCTCGCGTGCGAGCGAGGCGACGGATCGGTGGACGAGCGCGCGGGGGCCGCGGTCGTTCAGGGCCGCACCGCGGCGAGCAGCGGCTCGAGCGGCACGTCGCGGGCCAGCCAGCGGATGAGCGAGCGGCGCGCCTGGTGGACGAGGAGTGCCAGGCCGTCGATGGCATCGAGGCCCGCCGCACGTGCGGCCGCGACCCATGGCGTCACGCGCTCGCCGTACGTGAGGTCGACGACGAGCGTCGCACGTGGGATGCGCTCGACGGCCACGGGCCACTCGTCGCCCGCGAGCGGCGTGCAGTTGACGAGCACGTCGGCGACCGCGATCGCACGCGTGGCCGCGCCACTCCCCCACGCCGACCAGCGCTTGCCGAGCGTGCCGCCCCAGGCCTCGCCGGGCTCGGGCTCGCGGCGCGAGATCACGTCGACCGGCCGCCCGCCCACGTCGGCGATCGCCAGCGCCAGGCTCCGGGCCGAGCCGCCGGCGCCGAGCAGCGTGACGTTGCAGGTCGTTGGGTTCCGTCGCTGCGCGCTCAGCAGGTCGAGGAAGCCCGCGCCGTCCGTCGTGTCGCCGGAGCGGCGGTCGCCGAACGTGATCGTGTTCACCGAGCGCGCGCGGCGCGCGGCGGGCGTCGCCTCGCCCACGAGCGCCAGCGCCGGCTCTTTCAGGGGCATGGTGAGGTTGCAACCGGTGTAGCCCTCGCGCGCGAGCCGATCGAGCGTCGCGGGAAGCTCCGCGACGGGCGTGCGCAACGCCAGCGACTCGCACGCGAGCCCGAGCGCGGCGCAACCGGCACGGTGCAGGTCCGGCGACCGCGTGTACGCGAGCGGATCGCCAAGGACAGCGAGCTTGACCGGGCGGGTGCGCTCGCCTCCGGCTCGGCTCGCGACTTCCGCCGCGCTCACGGTGCCGTGTGGGCGGGGGCGGGTGCGGGTGCGGGTCGCGGCGCGGCGCGACGGAGGCGGAGAATCATGAGCCCGGCGAACAGGATCATCACCATGCTCATGAACTGGCTCTCGGTGATGTCGGTGACGCCGACGCGCATGAGCACGGCGTCCACTTCGTAGGCGCGCGTCAGGTCGAGCGGGATGCGGATCAGCGCGAACGCGGCGATGAACGTCCAGAACATCACGCCGGGCACGCGGAAGCGGCCGCGCAGGCTCTGGAAGATCACGAACAGCCCGAGCCCCGCGACCGCGTTGTAGAGCTGCGACGGGTGCACCGGCTGATTGCCGAACTCGAGCGTGGCGAACGAGTCGTGCGGGAACACCACGCCCCAGGGCAGCGCGGTGGGCCGGCCGTAGCAGCAGCCGTTCAGGAAGCAGCCGACGCGCCCGAACATCGTGCCCAGCGCCAGCGCCGGCGTGAGCGCGTCGGCGACGATCCAGATCGGCAGCTTCATGCGTTTCGCCGCCACCAGCCCGGCGAACGTGCCCGCCGCGACGCCGCCGTAGAGCGTGAGCCCGCCCTGCCACAGCGCCAGCGCGCTCGTCCACTCACGGCGGAACTCGGGGAGGTGCTCGAGCACGTAGAGCATCCGCGCGCCGAGCACCGAGGCCACGAGCGTGACGAGGATGACGTTCACGACCTTGTCCTCGTCGAGGCTCAGGCGCCGGGCTTCGCGGAGGGCCAGGAACGTGCCCACCACGAATGCCACGGCCATCATCAGGCCGTAGCTGCGGATGTGGATGAACCCGACGTGGAACAACTCCGGGAACATCAGTACTCCCGGCGCCTCAGCGCCACGTTCTGGAGCAGCCCGATCTGGATGCAGTTCACGATGAGCGCCGTACCGCCGTAACTCAGGAACGGCAGCGGCACGCCGGTGACCGGGGCCCAGCCGATGGTCATGAGCATGTTGACCATGATGTGGAAGAACAGCGCGGTCGTGATGCCCACCGCCATCAGGCTGGCGAAGCCGTCGCGCGCGATCGACGCGAGCCGGTATCCGCGGAACACGACGATGCCGTAGAGCAGCACCACCGTCAACGAACCCAGGAGCCCCAGCTCCTCGCCCACCACCGAGTAGATGAAGTCGGTGTGGCGCATCGGCAGGTAGGCGAGCGCCTTCTGCGAGCCCTTCAAGTAGCCCTTGCCCACGAGCCCGCCGGAGCCGATGGCGATCTTGGACTGGATCACCTGGTAGCCGGAGCCGCTCGGGTCCTGCTCGGGATTCAGGAACGTCTCGATGCGCCGCTTCTGGTACTCGTGCATGTGGTTCCAGATCTTGGGCAGCGTCACCGCCACGGCGCCGTTCAGCGCCAGCATCGCCAGCAGCACCACGACGCGCGGCCGCGCCCACGCGAGCACGCCCACGAACAGTCCCGCGAACCACCACACGTTGCCGGTGAGGAAGAACAGCATCACGTTCAGGATCGGCGACAGCCCGAGCGCGAGCTGGCTCGCGGGCATGCCCGCCCAGAAGTACATCGCCACCAGCATCGCGGGGAAGCTGGACGCGGTGCCGAGGTCGGGCTCCTTGGCGACGAGCACGAACGGCACCATGGTGATGAACAGCGGCGGCAGCCACCACCGCATCTTCCTCAAGTCGAGCCGCGCGTGGTCGAAGAAGCGCGCGAGCACGAACGCGGTCGCGAGCTTGGCGATCTCCGAGGGCTGGAACTGGAGCGGCCCGAACTCGATCCAGCGCTTGGCGCCCAACCGCTCGACGCCGATCGCGAACACGGCCACGAGCGCGACCAGCGAGGCGGCATAGAGCGGCCACGAGATCGAGTCGTAGAGACGGTAGTGCACCGCGGCGATGATCCAGGCGAAGCCGAGCGCGACGACGAACCACAGGAACTGCTTCGCCCACAGCCCCTGGTGCGCGCCGGGCACGCTGGTGGCGCTGTAGACGGTGGCGAGCCCGATGCCGATCAGGCCCAGCGTCGCGAACGCCAGCGGCCAGTCGAGCGGCGGCAGTCGGAGTCTCATCAGTCGGCCGCCGAGTCGACGGGCGCCACGACCGGATGCAGCGTCCGCTCGTTCACGGCCCCGGTGTCGGGCAGGAAGATCTGGCGGAACAGCGAGCCCGCGACCGGTGCCGCCCAGTCGCTGCCGTGGCCGCAGTTCTCGGCCACGACCGCGAGCGCGATCGTCGGCGTCTCCATGGGTGCGAAGCACACGAACAACGCGTGATCCTTGCCATGCGGGTTCTGCGCGGTGCCGGTCTTGCCGGCGACGTTCATGCCGGGCACCGTGCGCGACGCGTTCGCGGTGCCGCCGGGGATCGTCACCCTGTGCATCGCATCGTGCACGGTGTCCCAGTTCGCCTGGTCGGTGACCACCCCCGGCTCGACCGGCTTCGGGATCTTGAACGTCGCCTGCCCCTGCACCGACTGCACCACGTGCGGGCGCACGGCGTGGCCGCCGTTCGCCACCACCGCGGTCATGGTCGCCAGCTGGAGCGGCGTCACCAACAGCTCGCCCTGGCCGATGCCGAGGTTCAGGAGCACGCCCCTCGGCCACTTCCCGGTGTGGAAGTGCTGGTTGTAGTACTGCGGCGTGGGCACGAGGCCCTTCGCCTCGGCGGGCAGGTCGATGCCGGTGCGCTCGCCGAGCCCAAGGTCGCGCGCCATCTCCGCGATCGGGTCGAGCCCGAGATGGAGCCCGAGCTGGTAGAAGTAGACGTCGCACGAGTGCTGGAGCGCATCGACCAGGTTCAGGCTGCCGTGCCCGCCGTGCTCCCAGCAGCCGAAGCGGCGGCCGCCGAACCAGAAGCCGCCGTTGCACGACGTCGGCATGTGCGATTCGGGATCGACCTCGCCGGACTTGAGCCCGGCGAGCATGCACACCACCTTGAACGTCGAGCCCGGCGGGTAGGCGCTCTGGGTGGCGCGGTTCAGCAGCGGGAATGCGCCGTTGGAGTTGAGCTCCTTCCAGCGGTCGAACGAGATGCCGCGCGAGAACTCGTTGGGGTCGAATTCCGGCTTGGAGACCATGGCGAGCACGCTGCCGTCGCGCGGGTCCAGCACCACCGCGGCGCCGCGATCGATCTTGCCCATCGCCACCTCGAGCGCGCGCTGGATGGTGAGGTCGAGCGTGAGCGTGACGTCACGTCCCGGCACCGGCAGCCGGGGCGGTCCTTCCTCGAGCGTGGTCACGCGCTTGCCCATGGCGTTCACGACCACGAACTCGGCGCCGTCGACGCCGCGCAGCATGTCCTCGTAGCCGCGCTCCACGCCGGTCTTGCCGATCAGGTCGCCGAGCCCGTAGCCCTTGTCGGCGCGCTCTTCGAGCTCGCGGTCGTTGATCTCGCCGGCGTAGCCGAGGAGCTGCGCCGCCATCGCGCCCGCCGGGTAGCGCCGGATCGGCGCCACCTGGACGTCGATGCCGGCGAGGTCCGAGCGCGACTCCTCGACCGCCGCCATCACCGCGTACGGCGCGGCGCGGCGCAGCACCGCGGTCTGCCCGGTGCGGTTCGCCTCCAGCACCTTGCGCCGGATGTCGGTCGTGTCGCCGACGATGGCGCCGGCGACGCGCCGCAGCCACACCGGGTCGATGGCGGCGCGCACGCGCAGCGTGCTCTCGATCGGGGCCGGCCGGAACACGATGTCGAAGCTCGGCTGGTTGTCGGCGAGGATGCGCCCGGAGCGGTCGCGGATCGCGCCCCGCGGCGCGCGGATGACGTCGAGGCGGATGCGGTTCTGCTCCGAGAGCCGAGTCAGCTCGTCGTGCTGCAGGACCTGGAGGCGCAGCAGGCCCAGCACGACCACGCCGAAGCTCGCGACCGCGAGCCCGGCGAGGAGTGCGAACCGGCCGTCCTTATCCCGCTGTGGAAGTCCCTGGGGCATGTCCGTATCCGCCGCGGCGTCGCAGCAGCCGCGTCAAGAGCAACAGCAGTACGCCGATGGGCGCGGTGGTGACGGTGGCGAGCAGCACCCGGCCCGCGAACCAGGGCAGGCCCTGAACGCCGCCGGTGGCGTCGAACGCGGTGACCCAGATCTGGTGGAGCGCGGTGGCCAGTGCGATCAGTACGAGCTGGGTCAGGGGACTGTCGCGCACCAGCGTGTTGGAGAGCCGGCCGACGCCGTAGCCGATCAGCGTCAGCGCCAGCGCGTGCCGCCCGATCCAGTGCGAGGCATCCAGGTCGGCGGCGAGCCCGAGCACGAACCCGAACGTCGCGCCCCAGGCATCGCTCTGCCGCAGCGACCACGTCACCGTGGCGAGCACGAGCACGTCGATGACGATGCCGCGCGTGGCGAGGCTCGCGAGCACCGTGCTCCGCAGCAGCAGCGCCACCAGCGACGCGAACAGGAACATGCCGATCGCCCTCATCGTACCTTCCTCCCCGTCGAGTCGTAGGCCGCCGGCACGCGGGCGCCGGACAGCGGATCGGGCTCGAACTCGAGCTTCGGCCGCGGCACGCCGTCGGCCGGCGGACGCGGGCCGGGCGCCACGAACGCGTGCCGCAGGCGCGCCATGCGCGCCGCGGGCGTGATCTCGATCTCCTGCATCAGCCCCGTGGCGTCGTGGTCCACGCGCGTCACCGTGCCCACCGGGATGCCACGCGGGAACTTGAGCGACAGGTCGCTCGTCACCACGCGCTCGCCCACGCGCACGGTGTCGGAGATCGCCACCGCGGAGAGCACGAGCCGCGGCCGGGGTGCGGCGACGAAGCGGACGATGCCGTTCACGCCGGTCGTCTCCACCTCGCAGGCGATGGCCTGGTTCACGTCGGTGAGGAGCGTGGCGCGCGACAGCGTCCCCCAGCTCTCGGTGATGCGGCCCACGAGCCCGTCGCTGGTCATCACCGCGTCCCCCACCTCGACCCCGTCATTCTTGCCAGCCGACAAGGTGGCCGCGTCCGGCAATGGCTCGCCGCCGCCCAGCGCCAGCACCTCCACCGGCTTCAACGGCAGTTCGCGCCAGGCGGTGAGCCCCAGCTGCTCGCGCAGGTGAGGGTTCTCGGCCGCCATCAACCGCAGCCGCGCGTTGTCGGCCTCGAGCCGGGCGACGCGCTCGTGCAGGTGCTCGTTCTCGTTCCAGGAGTTGAACAGCCGGTCGGCGGCGCCGGTGACGCGATCGAACGGCGCGAACAACGCCGCGCCGACGCCGCGCAGGCCCGCGGCGGGGATGCGCTCGCCCACCACGAGCAGCACGAGCGAGAGCGCGGCGTACACCGTGACCAACACGACGCTGCGGCGCTCGGCCGGGGGCAATAGACTGGCCACGACTGGAACCTTCTAGTCCCTGTGGCCGCTCAGGATCACCTTCTCGTAGTCCTCGAGCTTCTCGAGGATCTTGCCCGCCCCGCGCACCACGCAGGTGAGCGGGTCCTGCGCGACGCGGATGTTCAGGTTCGTGACCTCGCGCATCAGCAGGTCGAGGCCGCGCAGCAGCGCTCCGCCGCCGGTCATGTAGATGCCGCGGTCCACGATGTCGGCCGCCAGCTCGGGCGGCGTGCGCTCCAGCACCGAACGCACCGCTTCGACAATCTGATTCACCGGCTCGGCCAGAGCCTCGCGTACTTCGTCACTGTTCATGATCAGGGTCTTGGGGACGCCGGCCACCAGGTCGCGCCCCTTGATCTCCATGGTCATGACTTCGTCGACCGCGTACGCGTTGCCAATCATGACCATGGAGATCAAGGGG
>DATLUU010000341.1:0-3921 GCA_035577885.1 Verrucomicrobiia bacterium | reverse complement strand
GACCGGCCCTCGAGCGTGACCAGCGCCGACTTCGATGGCGACGGCCTGCCCGACCTGGCGTGCGCGAACCTGGAATCCAACTCGGTCTCGCTGCTCCTCAACACCGGCGGTGCGGCGTGGCTGCCGTGGGTCGGCGTGCCGCCCGATGCGGCTTCGCGTACGTCGTTCGGCCTGCTCGCGTCCCCGAACCCCGCGCACGGGCCGGTCACGTTCCGCTACGTGCTCCCGCGCCCGGCGCACGTGCGGCTGCGGCTGCTCGACGTCGCGGGCCGCGAGGAGGCGAGGCTCGAGAACCGCGCGCTTCCCGCGGGCGAGCACCGGCTCGCCTGGAGCCCGCGCGGACATCCGGCGGGGATCGCGTTCCTCGAGCTCCAGGTGGACGACCAGCGAGTCGTCCGGCGGCTCGTCGTCCTGCCGTAGCGGGCCCGGCGCCGGGCCGGGATGCGAGCCAGACGCGAACCGCCCGCCGGAGGTCCCCGAGTCGAAGGGACTGACCGGCGGGCGGCCGATCGCCGGGCTGGCCTGGCCTAGCCCTTCGTCTTCGCCGCGGGCTTGGCCGCGGTGGGCTTCGTCACCGCGATCGCGTGGGAGACCGTGACCGTCAGCACCACCGTGTTCCCCACCTGCACCTTGTCGAGGTTGGCCTTGTCGTCGGCCGTCACCGTGAAGTGCTCGCCGTTCGCAGTCTGCAGCGTTGCCGTGCCCTTCACCTTGTCGATGGCCGTGATCTTCGCCTTGGACGTGGCGCGCTCCATGATGCCGGCACTCGGCATCTCGCCGGGCTTCGCCTGCGCGGTATGCATCTCGCTGGTCGCTTCCGCTTCGCCCGCGCCCTCGAGGTGCAGCGTGACCGACTCCGTGTACGTGGTCTTCACCTCGTCGCCCACCTTGAGCTGAGCGAAGTTCTTCACCTCGTCGCCGCACACGATGGACATGGTGTCGCCCTTCGCGTTCTTCAGCGTGACGACGCGCGACGGCTTGTCGATGGCCGTGATCGAGAACTTCTTCGTCTCCTTGGCCATGGCGCTGAACACAGGCTGCGCGGCGGACGCGCCCTCCTGTGCGTGCGCGGCGATCGGCAGGGCGAGCGCGAGCAGCCCGGCGAGCAATGTGAACCTACGCATGTTTGCCTCCGTGGGTACGGCGTGGGGTGTGGTCGAAGTCTCTATCCGCCCGCGCAGGCTACAGGCGGGCGCGAGCGCATGCCAATGGTTCGCCCGACAGCCAGTCGGGTAACCCACGGTGCGAGCGGGCGCGAGACGCACCGCAGCGTCATGGGATGGTGAACTCCGCCCGGGAAGAGCCCCGGCTACCGCAGCGTGCGCTCGAACAGGGCGAGGATGCGCTTGTACTCGTCGAGCCAGCTGTCGGCGTGCTCGAAGCCGTGGCGCTCCATCGGGAACGGGGCCAGCGTCACGTCGTCCTTGTGCAGCTCGATCAGCCGCTGGTAGAGCCGCACCGAATCCTCGAACAGCACGTTGTCGTCGATCATCCCGTGGCAGATGAGCAGCGCACCCTTCAAGCCGCTCGCGTACTCGATCGGTGACGAGCGCGCGTAGGCGAGGCTGTCCACCTGCGGCGTGTTGAGGATCGCTGCCGTGTAGCCGTGGTTGTACTGCGTCCAGTCGGTGACCGGGCGCAGGGCGGCGCCGGCCTTGAACACGTCGGGCGCCTTGAACATCGCCATCAGCGCCATGAAGCCGCCATAAGAGCCACCGTAGACGCCGACCTTGCGCTCGTCGCCGTGGTGCTCGCGCGCGAGCCAGCGCACTCCGTCGATCAGGTCCTCCAGCTCGGGCGTGCCCATCCGACGATAGATCGCGGTGCGCCAGTCGCGGCCGTAGCCCTGCGAGGCGCGGTAGTCCATGTCGAGCACGATATAGCCGTGCTCGTTCAGCAGGTGGTGGAACATCTGCTCGCGGAAGTAGTACGGGAACTGGAGCTGGGTGTTCTGCAGGTAGCCCGCGCCGTGCACGAACATCACGATCGGGTGGAGCCGGGTGGTGTCGGCGGGCAGGTAGAGCCGCGACCAGATCGGCCCGGCGCCGTGGCTCGAGGGCACGGCGACGATGCGCGGCTCCGGCCAGTGGATCGCCTTGTACTCGGCGGTGCGCGTGTCGGTGAGCTCGCGCGTGGCGCCGCCCGCACTGCTCGCGACCGCGAGCTGCACCGGCGTGTGCGTCGAGGAGTGCTGCACCCAGAGCTTCGAGCCGTCGGGCGAGAGCGCGAACGCGTTCACGCCCTGGAGCCGCGTGAGCCGCTCGGGGACCCCCGACCCGGCTCCGCCGGGTGCCCCCGCGCCGCCGGGGACCGGCACGCGGTAGACGTCGTAGGCGTAGGGCGCCTCGGCGTTCGTGAGCGCGTAGAGCCAGCGCCCGTCGGGCGAGAGCGCGGGCAGCGTGACCTCGAACTTGCCGCGCGTGAGCGCCGCCGCCGGCGAGCCGGGGGCCTTGAGGTAGAGGTGCGACCAGCCGGATTCCTCCGACAGGAACCAGAACCGCTTGCCGTCCGGCAGCCAGCCGGCGTTGTTGTAGTCCCAGTTCACCCACGCGCTGTCGGTGAGCCGGTGCTCGGGGCGGAGCGCGTGCCTGGCGAAGTCCACGGTCGCGAACCAGCGATCCTTGTTGTCGTTCGCCGTGAACCGCACCAGCGCTTCGCTGCCCTGCGGGTTGAACGCGATCGCCGACACCTCGAGCGAGCGCTCCTTCGAATCGCGCTTGGCCGTCGCGGTGCTGTCGGACTTGGTCGGGGCGGGCGTCCTCGCCCCTGCGGCGCGCTCGTTCTCGGCGCGCACGCTCGCCAGCATGTCGTCGGTGATGCCCGGGAGCGGCGCGTAGGCGAGCTTCTCGCGCGTGCGGGTCTTCAAGTCCACGAGCCACAGCGTCTGCGGCGCGGGGTCGTTCCGGCCGACGCGCGTGCGCTCCTCCTCGGATTCCTCGTAGCCCGATTCGGTCACGTACATCGGCATCCTGCCGGCGCGGCCCTCGTCGTAGCTCTTCGCCGTGGTCACGACCAGCAGCCAGCGGCCGGCGGGAGAGAGCGTGCTGCGCTCCAGCTTCACGTCGTCGCCCATGTACACGGGGAGTGGCGCGCGCGTGGGGTCGGCGCTGCGCAGCCGCTCGGCCTCGCGCTTCAGCGAGTCGCGGTCGGCGCGCTCCTGCTGCAGCGTTGCCAGCAACCGGAGCTGCATGCGCTCCAGGTCGCCCGGCTTCTTGTCGTCGGGATCCTTCGTCATCGCGAGCGTCGCCACGGGTCCGGTGACGCCGCTCTCGAGGTCGTACGCGAGCCAGTCGCTGCCGCTCCGGAACTGGAGCTGGCGGCCGTCGGCGGAGAACTGCGGCGAGGACTCGAAGGCCGGCGTGCGCGTGACCTGCGTCAGCTTGCGCGTCCTCAGCTCGCGCACGAAGACGTCGCCGTTGCGCACGAACGCGGCGCGGCGGCGCTCGCGGTCGAACACGGGTTGCGCGGCATCGAGCGACGACAGCTCCGCCGGCGCCACGCGGTGGGGCGCACCACCCGCGGCGGGCACGCGCCACAGGTCCTGCACCGGCGAGCCTTTGCGCCTCGAGCTGTAGAACACCGTGCCGCCGTCGAGCGACCAGTACGGGCGCTCGACCGGCGGCCCGATCCAGTCCGGGTCGGCCATGATGCGCTCGAGCGTGAGCGGCTCGGCGGCGAGGGCGGGAGCGAACGACGCGGCGAGAAGGAGAAGGCTCGTGAGCGATCGGCTGCGGAGCTTCATGGCACTCCCTGGGGGCGAGGGGGCACGTGCGTGCGCCGGGGGAAAGTCGGGGAGCCTATGCGGAGTGGGGGCGGCTTGGCGAGCCGGCCCGCGGTGCTACATTCCGCTGCCGAGAGCAGCTTCCCGTGGAGGTGAAATGGACTTCTCCGTGATCGGGCTCAACTTCCTCTATGCCATCC
>DATLUU010000340.1:0-3501 GCA_035577885.1 Verrucomicrobiia bacterium | reverse complement strand
CCCAGCGTCACCACGGCGAAGTCGGCGAAGCGCTCGTCGAGCGCCGCGCGCACCGAGCCGTCCATCCTCCGCGTCACCGCGATCGGCTGGTCGTCCGCCGGGACCGCGATGAACCGCGTCTGGCCGGGCGCCGGCATGCTGTAGGCGCCGTCCACCGGGTCGATCTGGACCTGCAGCCCAGTCGCTGCGCTGGCCGCGACCGGCGACCATGCTTGCGGCTTCCAGGCGAGCAGCGCTCGGGCGCTTGCGGGACGCCGGGCGGTGCTCACGGCGGTCTTCCCGGCGTCATCGGGGCGGGCCTGGGCGCTTCCCACCGCGATCGCGGCGAGTCCGGCACCCAGGAGAATGAATCGGCGCAGTTGCATTGTCCCTCCCTGCACGGGTGTCCTTGGGGGAATGGGTAGACCTGAAAAGCGGCGTCGGGAGTTTACCCCCAGCGAGGGGGAGCGCGACATCCGGAATTCTTCCGATGCAAGCCTCGAACCGGCCGCCGAGGCATTCTGATACGGTGCGTGGCGCTGCCCTGGGTGCGCCCACCCGAGGGCGTTCCGCAATCCACGCCATGAGTATTCCCGGAGGTCCCGTCATGTCCCGTCGCTCCAGCCTGCCCGTTCCGGCAGGCCTCCTCGCGCTGCTGCTCGCACTTCCCGCCTCCGGGCAGGAGTTCACGCCCCCCCGCCCGAGCCCCGGCGCCAAGGTGGTGCAGACGGTCGGCACCACGGAGCTGTCGGTGAGCTACTCGCGGCCCGGCGTCAAGGGCCGGGCCATCTGGGGCGGCCTCGTGCCCTGGGGCAAGGCATGGCGCACGGGTGCCAACGAGATCACGCAATTCACCTGCGCCGACGACGTCACCATCGAGGGCCAGAAGCTGGCCTCAGGTACGTACGCACTGGTGACCACGCCGAACCCGGACGCGGTGACGTTCGCGTTCTCGACCCAGAAGGACATGGCGGGGCTCACGGGCTACGACCCCAAGACGAACGTGCTCTCCGTCACGGTGAAGGCGGTGCCTGCCGAGTTCGTCGAGCGCATGCAATTCACATTCGACGATCCCGGCACCGACTCGGTGACGCTGACGCTGCGCTGGGACAAGCTCGCGATCCCCATGCACATCATCGTCGACACGAAGGCCAAGATGCTCGCCTCCGCCCGCACCGCGGTCGCCGCCGCGGAGTCCAACTCCTGGCGCACGCCCTACCGCGCCGCGTCGTGGGCGTACGACAACGGCGTGACCACCGACGAGACCGCGAAGTGGGCGGCTGCCGCGGCCAAGATGAAGGCCAACTTCCAGACGTCGGGACTGCTGGCGAAGATCACGGCCAAGGGCGGCGACACGAAGACGGCGACGAAGCTCATGCAGCAGTCGATCGCCTTCGGCAAGGCGGATACGACCGTGGCGAAGGAGCAGGTGGAGGCTAACGAGAAGCTGCTCGCGGAGTGGACGGCGAAGAAGTAAGGCCTCGGTCGTCGAGTGCACCTCCCGGCCGCAACCCATTGTGAACACGGCGGGCGAACTTGCGCCGGCGCAAGTTGGCGGCCCTGTCATTCCGAGATGCGCGCGACCAGCTTCCGAGGGCCATGAGCACTATCGGTCGCGACCTACTCGCGCCGGAAGTGGGAGGACAGGTGCCTTATCGACCCAGAACGATGATCCGATTCGTCATGGTGCGGGTACCCGCGACCAGCCGCTCCAGGTAGAGCCCGGGAGGCACGTCCCGGTGAGCCTGGTCGGTCAGGTCCCAGCGGATCTCCCACGCTCCCGCCGGGAGTTCCTCGTCCGTCAGCACCCGAACGAGCCGGCCGCGGACGTCGAAGACCTCGAGTCGGGTGCGCGCGCTCGCCGGCAGTGAGAATCGCAGTGCGGTACCCGCGATGGCGGGATTCGGTTGCGGCGGATCCAGGCGTGGAGCCCATGGCGTCGCATCCGTTACCCCCAGGTTCGGGAGCGTGCCGTTCGCGGCGATACGTTGGGCGTAGAGGTCCCAGGCGCCGGAGCGCTTGTCGGGCCAGGCCACGATCAGCCCGCCTGACCCGTCGGGGCAGGCGCTCGCTGTCGACTGATTGCTGTCCGCCAAGCAGACCGCGCGACCATTCGTGGGCCACGTGGGATCGGCCAGGCCGGAGGCGAGGATGTGGCCGGCATAGATATCCGGGATCAGCGCACCCGGTCGCTCATCCCGCCACACGCAGAGCGCACCACCTGCTCCGTCGGAAAAGACGCTCGAGTAGTTCACGATCCGTTGGTCCCCCGCCGCCACGACGAGTGCGCGGCCATTGGCGGGCCATGAGGGATCGACGGCGCCGGTCGCCAGCACGTGATGGGCATAGAGGTCGTAGTTCCCGCTGCGCTGGTCCATCCACACCAGGATCGCGCCGTGCGCGCCATCGGCCACGATCTGTGGCACGGCCTGGTCACCGGACGCCGCGCACACCGCAAGGCCACTCGCGGGCCAGGTTGCGTCGATGGACCCGTTCGCGAGCAGGTGCTGAGCGTAAATGTCGCCGGTCGAGCCCGAGCGCTTGTCGCTCCAGACGACGATCGCCCCGCCGGAACCGTCGGACGCGAGCTTCACCGAGCCGAGAGCGACCGTCGTCGTGCACACCGCGAAGCCGTTCGACGGCCACCCGGCGTGGATCGCGCCGGACGCGAGCACGCGGGACGCGTAGACGCCTCCCACCAGGGCGCGATCATCGCCCCATGCGACGAACATGCCTCCCTCTCCGTCGAGGATCGCGTGCGGGAAGAGTTGTGTCCCGGGCACCCAGCAAAGCTTGAGGCCGACGTCGGGCCAGAGGGGATCGCGAACACCCGAGGCCAGCATGTGCTGGGCGTAGACGTTGTTGCTCGTGCCGTCGTTGTCGCCAAAGCAAAAGAATGCGCCGCCGGCGCCGTCGGCGAGGATGAACGGAATGTACTGATTGTCCAGCGACGTCATCACCGGGGCGCCATTGAGCGGCCACGCCGGATCCACGACGCCGTTCGCGAGCACGTGCTGGAAGTAGAGATCGGGGTTGCCCGAGGAGATCCGCTGGTCCCACCAGCCGATGAACATCCCGGAGCCGCCATCCGAGACGATCGTCGGCGCCGACTGGGAGGACCACGTCGCGGACACCAGGAGTCCATCCGCGGGCCATGTGGGGTCCACGACGCCCTGGGCGAGGACGTGCTGGGCGTAGATGTCGCCGACGTCGAGGCGCGTGTCGGTCCAGGCGATCCAGGCCCCGCCGTACCCATCGGGCAGGAGCGCCGGCATCCCCTGATCGCCGTCATGTGTGCACACGGCGAGATTGACCTTGGGATCGCTCGACCAGTTGCCCATCGCGGAGCTCGGGAGCATCACGAGCCACAACGCCAGGATGCTGCTGGTGCGCGCGTCGCGCATGGCGGCCCTCCAGACGCGCCCGGCCAAGGACGCAGCGACTCTAGCCTGCCCGACCGGCCCGCTCAATCGAAATCACCGACCCGACGCGATCGATCAGGTCGGGATGCGGCGCGGAAGC
>DATLUU010000339.1:0-2786 GCA_035577885.1 Verrucomicrobiia bacterium | reverse complement strand
GCGAAGGAGCAGGTGGAGGCTAACGAGAAGCTGCTCGCGGAGTGGACGGCGAAGAAGTAGTCCGGAACGCGGGGGCGATCAGGGCCGCCACCGCCACCGTGAGCACGCAGCCGATCAGGTTCCACCACAGGAACGAGAACGAGGTCAGCTTCCAGCACGCGATCACGGCGGCCTCGCCGAGGAGCGCGGCGATGAACACGGCGTGGCCGCCCGCGCGCTTCACGAACAGCGCGGTCAAGAAGATGCCGAGGATGGTGCCGTAGAAGAGCGAGCCCATGATGTTCACCGCCTCGACCAGCGAGCCGAGGCGTGCGGCGAACTGGGCGAAGACCACGGCGAACACCACCCAGAACAACGTCGCGAGGCGCGACCACGCGAGCAGCGTGCGCTCGTCGGCGCCCGGGCGCAGGCGCTCCACCACGTCCACCACGGTCGTCGAGGCAAGCGCGTTCAGCTCGCTCATGCTCGAGTTCATCGCCGCGGCGAAGATCGCCGCGAGCACGAGCCCGACGACGCCGGCCGGCAGGTGCGTGAGCACGTAGCGCAGGAAGATGTAGTTGGTGTCGTTCGTGTTCGCGTCCGGGTGGGTGGCGGCGATCACGGCCAGGGCACGGTTGCGTGCCGCATTCGAGGCCACGTCGGCGGCGAGCGCGCGGGCGTGGGCGTCGCGCTCGGCGGCGGCGTCACCGGCACGGCGGGCCGCGGTCTCCTCACGCAGGGCGCGCGCCAGGTCCGCGCGCGCGGCGTCCCAGGCGTGCTCGGAGGCGCGCCAGTCGTCCGCGAACGGACCGGAGGCGGCGCGCGCGGCCTCCGCGGGATTGAAGAACACCGGCGCGGGCTCGAAGCGGTAGGCGACGAACACGAGCACGCCCAGGAGCAGGATGAAGAATTGCATCGGCACCTTGACGAGCCCGTTGAAGAGCAGTCCCAGCTTGCTCTCGCGCGCCGAGCGCCCGGCGAGGAAGCGGCCCACCTGCGACTGGTCGGTACCGAAGTACGAGAGCTGGAGGAAGAATCCGCCGAGCAACCCGGCCCAGAGGTTGTAGCGACTCGCGGGGTCGAACGTCGCGTCCACGGCCGCGAGCCGGCCCGCGGCGCCGGCCACGACCAGCGCGTCCGGGAGCCCCATCCCCTGCGGCAGCCCGCGCAGCACGAGCACGAACGTGAGCGCCAGCGTGCCGAGGATGATCGAGAACTGGAGCGCGTGCGCGTGCGCCACGGCCTTGGAGCCGCCGAGCACGATCGTCCCCACCACGAGCGCGCCGAGCAGCGCGCAAGTCATGCCGATGCCCCAGCCGAGGATCACCGACAGCACCAGCGCCGGCGCGTAGAGCGTGATCCCGGCCGCGAGCCCGCGCTGGACCAGGAACAGCCCCGCCGCGAGCGTG
Source organism: Verrucomicrobiia bacterium (assembly GCA_035577885.1). Classification (GTDB taxonomy): domain Bacteria; phylum Eisenbacteria; class RBG-16-71-46; order RBG-16-71-46; family RBG-16-71-46; genus JAIOPA01. The sequence continues at coordinate 1,398 of DATLUU010000339.1, read as the reverse complement.
CGCGTCTTGCCATCGAAGCGCTGCTCCAGGAACTCGTACGCGGTATTGACGCGCAGCCGCTGGAACACCGGCACCAGCGTCGCGCACAACACCACCATCGCGAGCGGCAGGCCGAAGTAGAACTGGACGAACGACAGCCCGCCCACGTAGCCCTGGCCCGGCGTGGCCATGAACGTCACCGCGCTCGCCTGCGTGGCCATGACCGAGAACGCCACCACCGGCCACGGCATGGCGTGGCCAGCGACCAGGAAGCCCGAGAGGTCGCGCGTGGCGCGGGCTCGGAAGAAGCCCCACACCACGAGCGCCACGAGCGCCACGACCAGCACCGCGGCGTCGGCGGGGCGGATCACTTATAGCGCTCCGTGAGCCACCACAGGAGCGCGATGTCGAGCGCGAGCGCCACGAGCACGAGCGCGTAGAGACGCGCCCAGGAACCGTCCGTCGCCGCCTGCGCGCGTTCCGTCGCGCGCTTCCCGTGGCTCACGGCAGCCGCGCCTTCGCGCCGCTCACCATGTTCCCGAGCAGCCGCCACGCGCCCGGCACGCCCGCCGGCACCTGCCGGAAGAGCGCGTAGCCGCAGTAGATGAACTCGCCGCTCCCGTGCTTCGCGTAGAGCAGACCGCCGTCCCGGGACGGTTCGCCGGGATCGTGTGCGCCCAGCACCGCGTCGTAGTTGGGATCGAACGGGTTCGCGAAGTAGAGCCCGCGCTCCTGCACCCAGCCGTCGAAATCGGCGGGCCCGAGCTTGTTGGGCGCGGTCACGAGGCGATTCGTGGGCTTGAGGAACGTGACCGGCGCGTCCTCCACGGTGACGCGGTCGCGCGACACGCGAAACGGCAGCGGTCCCAGGTAGTCCACCGGACCGTCCGCCGTGGTCACGTACTGGACCACGAGCGTCCCGCCCTTCGAAGCCCAGTCCAACAATCGCTTCTGCGCCGCGCGCAGACGAGGCCTGGTGTTGTACGCCCGCACGCCGGTGACGATGGTGTCGAAGCGCGACAGGTCGCCGCTCGCGACGTCGTCGTCGGAGAGCGGTGTCACCGCGCAACCCATCTGGCGGATGGCGTCGGCGATCTGGTCGCCGGAGCCGGCGATGTAGCCGACGCGCGCCGCGACCACGTTCAGGTCGGTGCGCACGAGCTTGAGCTCCGCCGGCGGGTAGAGCGTCTCCACCGGGATGTGCGGGTAGTCGATCCGTTGCGACCCCATGGACCACGGGCGTCCATCCACGTCGATCACCGCGCGCGCGGTGCCGCCCTCGCGTCCCGGCGTGAGCACGAACTCGATCGCCTGCTCGTTGCCCTCGACCTCGATGGCCACCGGCGCCGAAGCCGGCTTGACGCTCCAGCCCGGCGGCAGCTCGAGCCGGAGCGTGCCCGCGAGCTTGAACTTCTGCGC
>DATLUU010000338.1:0-9241 GCA_035577885.1 Verrucomicrobiia bacterium | reverse complement strand
GTGGTCGGGCAGCGTCAGCGACGCCTCGCACTTGAGCGCGTCCGACTTCTGGCCGGTGGGATAGAGCGCCACCTCGTTCCACGACAGCAGCAGCAGGTTCGGCGTCGCGCACGCGGCAGACGTGAACCCGTCCGTGGTGTTGTCGAGCAGGAAGTCGAACGCCACCTCCACGCTCTTGGCACCGGTCGGGACATCGACGCGGATCGTCTGCATGTCGACCACGTCGCGCCGCCACGGTAGCTTCTTGCCGCCGGCGCGCACGACCAGGGCGGCGACATCGATGGTCGGCCCCGTGGGACCGTGCTCGCCGGGGATCCACCGCGGGTAGCTGAGCGACACGGTTCCCGTACGACCGGGGAACGACTGCGTCACGTGGAGCAGGCCGCGCGCCGTCTCGCGAGCATCGACGTTCACGGAGAAGTCGGCTGCGAGCGCGGGGGCCACGGCGAGCGTGAGGAGCAGGGCGGCGACGGCGGGGACGCGAATGCGGGGCGACATGTCGGCCTCCGGTACTGGGTTCGTAGTGCCCAAGAGCGCACACGGTACCGTGCTAGAGTCGCGCGCGCGAGCACGAAGGCTCCGCATTCCGAGTGGAGCGTCTGCATGACCGCCGCGCCCGAACCCACGCCCGTCACCGTGCCGCCGCCTGCGCGGGGCGCCGCGTTCGTATTGCTGACGGCGACCGTGCTCGTCCACCTGCCCGCCCTGACCCAGTACGGCTGGTTCAGAGACGAGCTGTATTACGTGTCGTGCGCCAGACACCCGGCGTGGGGCTACGTGGATCAGCCGCCGCTCTCGATCGCCCTGCTCGCGGCGTGGCGGCTGCTCGTGCACGACTCGCTCGCCGGCATGCGCGTGATCCCGCTCGCCGCGCACGTGGTCGTCGTCTGGCTCACGATGCGGCTCGCGAGACGGCTCGGTGGCGGCGCGTTCGCACAGGCGCTGGCGGGTGTGGGCGCGCTCACCTCGCTCGTCTACCTCGGCGCCAGCCACTATTACTCGATGAACGCGCTCGACCTCGTGCTCTGGCTGCTCGCGGCGATGGCGCTGCTGCGCGCGCTCGAGCGTGTGCGCCTCCCGGACTGGGCGTGGCTCGGCGTTGCGGTCGGCTCCGGGCTCCTGAACAAGCTGAGCATGCTGTGGTGCGCCGGCGGCCTCGTGCTCGGTGTGCTCGTGAGCGGCAAGCGGCGCGTGTTCGCGACGCCCGGCCCCTGGCTCGCGGCGACGATCGCCGCGGTCCTGTTCGCGCCCCACGCGCTGTGGCAGGTCCATCACGGCTGGCCGACGCTCGAGTTCATGCACAACGCCACCGCGCACAAGATGGTCGCGGCCTCGCTCCCGGGGTTCGTGATCGGGCAGCTGCTGGCCATGAACCCGCTCGCGGCGCCGCTCTGGCTCGCCGGGCTCGTGCGCGGCCTGCGCGGCCGTGCGGGCGACGCGGGGCTCGTGCTCGCGGTCCAGTACGTGGCGGTGTTCGTGCTCCTGGTCGTGGTGCGCACGGCCCGCGCCGACTACCTGGCACCTGCCTACGCCGGACTGCTCGCGCTTGGCGGCGTCGCGTTCGAAGGCGCGACGACAGCCCCGGGTCGCAGGGCGTGGCGCATCGCGGCCGTGGCATTGCCGATCGCGGGCATGCTCGCGCTGCTGCCGTTCGCGCTGCCCGTGCTTGCGCCGGATGCCTTCGTTCGCTACCAGGCGGCGCTCGGGCTCAAGCCCGAGGCCGTGGAGCACCACCGAATGGGCGCGCTCCCGCAACACTACGCGGACATGTTCGGCTGGCCCGAGTTCGCGGACTCCGTGGCGCGCGTGGCGTCGACGCTCACGCCCGAGGAGCGCGCACGTGCCATCGTCATCGTGGACAACTACGGCGAGGCAGGCGCGCTCGAGATGTTCGGCAAGGGCCGGCTGCCACGCATCGCGTCGCAGCACAACAATTGGTACCTGTGGGGACCGCCCGCGTGGGATCGTTCCGTGGCGATCTTCGTGGGCCGCGACAGCTCCGAGGTGGCGGAGGAGTGCGACACGGTCCGGGTCGTGGGGACCGTGGACCATCCGCTCGCCATGCCCTACGAACGCCACCAGCGGATCATCGTCGCGCGCCGCTTCCGCCCCGACCTCGAGGTGGCGTGGAAGCGCGGGAAGCACTACGAGTGAGGGACCGGATCCGCCCCGACGATGCCGGCTAGGGCCGCTGCTTCGACGTGGTCGGCGCCGGCGCGGGCGCCGGCGGCACCGGCAGCGGCACGAGGAAGCCCTCCGGGACCGGGTGCAGCGCGCGCGCGATCGGGTGCAGGTCCTGCTCGAGATCGCGCCACGGCGAGCGGCGGAAGAACCAGTCCGAGCGCGCGTTCGAATCCTTCGCGAACGCGGTGTCCGACTGCAGTTTCGCGCGGAAGTCCGCGGCGAGCTTGGGGTCGTGATCCATCATCGCGCGCGCCATCGGCTCCACGATGTAGTCGGCGCCGTACTCCTTCTTCTGGAACACGGTGAGGAAGAACCCCCACGCCATGAACCCGTCCGGCGACTGCGCCTCGAGCAGCGTCGCCGCCAGCGCGCTGCCGCGCTGGTCGAGCGGCACCCACACGTCGCCGGCGCGGAACGAGCGCACCTGCCGCTCCATCGACACCGCGGTCACCTTGACGTTGGCGCGGCCCTCGTAGGGCTCGGCCGCCACCGTGTGGCCGGTGACTCGGGTCATCTCCACCGTGTCGCTCCACGCGCGGGCGAGCCGCCGCGTGCGGATGCCGTGGAGCGCGATGCGATCCAGCACGTCGGTGAACTCCTGCGGCACGACGTAGCCGCCCTCGGGCAGGCGCACGGAGAGCTGCGGGATGGACTCGCGATACATCATCACCGTGGTGTCCCAAGGCACGTTCGAGTAGTGCGGGACCTGGTTGCCGGTGATGTCGCTGAACGTCCACGTCGTCTGCACGCCCTTGAACGGCACCGGCACGCCCTTGTCGGAGAGCGCCGTGGCCAGCACCAGCGTGCGCTTGGCGGGGTCCTTCGATTGCGCGCGCGCCACCGCTGCGGCCTCGGCGTCGCGCACGGCGTCCATGAGCGCGCGCGGGTGGTCGTGGATCTCGCCGAGCACGGAGAGCATGAGGTCGTACGTCGCCTTCACGCGCGCGCCGTAGGGCTTGAGCATGTGCGTCTCCACCAACAGCGCGGCGCGGGACTGGAGGGGCGGGTAGCCGGTGGAGAAGCGCGGCAGGCTGTTGTTGTACTCGATGCCGCCGCGCGGGTCGTTGCCCGTCTTGTAGTCGAGATAGGGCGACACCAGGTGCCCGCGCTCCGCGAGCCGCCCCACCATGCCCTTCTCGATCGCATCGGCATACCAGCGGTCCAGCGACGGCGGCACGCCGGCGCCGTGGTTCGTGGCGTAGGTGATGTCGTAGCGGTAATCGGCGCCGTCGGTGGTGTGATTGTCGACCAGCAGCTCCGGCCACCACCGGGTGTAGACGGTGCCGATCAGCGCGCGCATCTCGGGCGCGTCGAGCTTGGTGTAGTCGCGGTTCAGGTTGAGCCCGACCGGCGTGTGCCGCCAGCCCATCTCGTCGGGGCCGTTCTGGTTGATCCGGTTCCAGTGGCTCCGCCGCTCGGCGGCGTCCACCGAGAACACCGGGATCACCAGCAGCGTCAGCGAGTCGAGCAGCACGTCGTACTTGTGCAGCACGGCGATGTCGCGCAGCAGCATGCCCGAGGCGTCCTTGCCCTCGATCTCACCGGCGTGGATGCCGTTCTGGATCAGCACCACCGGCTTCCCGAGCGCGCGCGCGGCGTCGGGCGTGAACGCGCGGTCCTTGGACAGGATGAGCATGGGGATGTCGCGTCCCTGGCCGCTCCTGCCGATGATCTCGAGCTTCACCCAGCGCGAGCCGGCCTCGAACGAGCGGCACATGCGCATCATCTCCTCGTAGTCCGAGGTCTGCTTCCACAGCGTGCGCTCGGCGCGCGTGAGCCAGATGCGCGGGATCGAGGGGTCGACCGGCGGATCGGGCGTGAGCTGCGCCGAGCTGCCGGTGAGGATCGACTTCACCACCGAATCGGGCGTCCACGGCGCGGGACGGGTGAGCCGGAGTTGCGCGTGGGCCATGGCGGCGAGGAACGTCACCGCGGCGGCCAGCGCGGCGGCGCGGAGCACGGTGGGGCGCGACATAGCCAACGAGCGTATCACAGCCCCCCGGGGCGCGTGGCCCGCGCCCGAGGCCGCTACGACGACTTCTTGTGAGGTTTGTAGCCGAACTTCTGGCCGCCGATGCTCGCCTCGTACATGAGGCCGCCCTTCACCGCGGTGAACACGGCCATGCCCTTCTCGTAGGCGCCCGCGGTCTTCGTGTGCTGCTCGCTGGTGCCGGCGCTCGCCGAGGCTCCGGTGGTGGCCGCCTGCGCCGAGGCGCCCGCGGTGATGGCGACGGCCGTGGCCTGCGCGCCGAACTCGAAGCTGCCGCTCGTGAACTCCTTGAGTGCGCGCTCGTCCTCGAAGAACACGATCATGCTGTACGCCTGGCCGCCGAACTGGAACCCGATCGTGACCTGCGTCATGGACGCATCCCCCAGGTACGCGCCCTTCTCGTACACGCGCCCCGAGCCGTGCGCGCCGCCGATGCCGAAGCCGCCCTTGCCGATGGTGGGGAACACGGCGTAGGCGTGGGAGGTCTCGAAGAACCTCCCGCTCTCGCCGGCGTTCCGGAACGCCTTGATGGTGTCGTCGTACTTGTCCGCGCGCGCCGGCGCGGCGGCGAGTGCGAGCAGGATCAGCGGCGCGAGCCAGCGGGTGTGTCGGTTCATGATGGACCTCTCCCTCTTCCCTGGGGTGCGGCCTTCCGTGGTGATCACCGGAACGAGACTACTCCACGAGGGCGGGAGGCTGCCGAAGGCCCGCGGCTCGGGCTCGGCGCACGTTCTCCTCGAGCCACGGGTCAGGACGCGGCGCGCAGCGCGCAGCAGATCGCGGTGCCGCCGCGGCGCCAGAAGCATTCGACCTCCGCGAAGCCGGCGCGCCGCAACGCAGCGAGCTCCTCGTCCAACGGGAAGTAGCGGTCTTCCCTTGCCCATGCGGCGAAGTGGTCGCGCGCCTCGGCGTCGGCGATCCCCTGCTCGTTCATGCTCGCCGCCCAGCGGTCGAACGTCAGCCCGTTGAGCCGCGGGCCCTCCGTGATCGCGGCGTCGAGGTTCAGGAACACGCCTCCCGGGGCCAGTGCGGCGTGGATCGCGCGGTAGAGGTCGGTCTTGGCGCCGAGGTCACGCACGTGATGCAACGCCAGCGAGGCGACCACGGCATCGGCGGCGGGGAGCGGATCCAGGAAGCTGCCCTCGAGGAACTGGACCCGGGTCCCGAATGGGATCAGGCGCCGCCGGGCCTCGTCGAGCATCGCCCGATCCACGTCGAGGAGGGTGACGCGAGCCTCGGGCAACCGGCGCAGCACGGCCGCCGAGAGCGCGCCGGTCCCTCCCCCGAGGTCGAGCACGCGGGCAGCCGGCGGCGCCAGCGACGAGAGCAGGTCCACACCGTTCGTCAGCATGTCGTCGTAGTGGGGGATGAAGCGCCGGATCTCGGCGTCATAGGCGTCGGCGTCGACATCGAGATGGCGCTTGACCGAATGGGACATGGGCTTCCTCGGCGGGCGACGGGGGTGCGATGGCGCCAGCATAGCGCGGGTCGGCTGCCCACCGCCGGAGTCCGCACCACGCGAGGGGACTGCGGCCGCTCACCCGGTCCACTTCGGTGCTTGACCCGATGGCGGCGGGAGATCCGCGACCCATAAGCTCCTGTCCGTAGGCCCGCCGCCCACACCGGGTCTCGAGTTCGGATGCGGCCGCTCCGCACCGGCCGGACGGTCGAGGTTCACCATGAGACTACCGTGGGCCGCGCAGGGGCTCGTGCTCCTCGCCTCTCTGCTCCTGACCTCCGGCTGCGCGGATCGCGCCGTCCGGCCGCAGCTCGCGCAGCAGCAGTCCCCGGTCCCGCAGGCCACCGGGGCTCTGTACACGACGCCCGAGGGCGCCCGGCTCAGCTCGGGAGCGCTCTACCAGGTGGCGGTGATGCCCGAGAAGTGGAACGGGGACATCATCGTCTACGTCCCCGGCTACCACGATCCGTCCCGCAGCCCACAGCTTCCGGGTGATTTCGCGACGTCGGCGATCTCCAAGCTGCTGCTGCCGCTCGGCTACGCGTACGCGAGCACCAGCTTCCGCGGCACCGGGCTCATCCAGCCGGACTGGATCGAGGGCGACCTGCTCGAGCTCGTCTCGACCGCGAAGTCGACGCTCACGGGCGTGACCGGCCGCCACTCGCGCTACGTCTACATGACCGGCGGTTCGCAGGGTGGACTGGCCACGGTGCAGGCCGTGGAGCGGCACCCCGAGGTGTTCAGCGGCGGCCTCGCCGCCTGCGGTCCGATCGGCGACTACGCCAAGCAGATCCAGTACGTCGGGGACTTCCGGGTCGTGTTCGACGAGTACTTCCACGACGTGATCCCGGGCTGGCCGGTGTGGCGCGAGGACGCGAGCTCGCCGAGCCCGGGCGCGGTGGATCCCACCACGTGGGGCGCGGTCGATTCGGCCGCAGCGATGGCGATCACCGACCCGCGCAACGCCGACCGCATGGCGCAGGTGCTGGCGGTCACCCACGCCCCGATCGACTCCAGGGATCCAGCGACCATCCCGGCGACGGCGCTCGACATCCTCTGGTACAGCTTCCGAGGCACCAATGACGCGATCGCGAAGCTGGGCAGCCCATCCTACAGCAACGTCGGTCGCTCCTATCAAGGGTCGTCGGACGACGCCGCGCTCAACGCCGGCGTGCAGCGATTCGATTTCGCGGCCGACCCGTCGCGGCTCGCCGCCCTGCAAACGCAGGCGCGACTCCGCAGGCCGCTGGTGACCCTCCACACCACGGGCGATCCGGTCGTGCCCGTCTGGCACGAGCAGCTCTACGCGCGCCGCCTGCCGTTCCTGAGCCGACTTCTCTTCACGCCGATCAAGATCCAGCGCTACGGCCACGACAACTTCACCGAGGCCGAGATCCTGGCTGGCTTCGCGGTCCTGGTGCTCCGGGTGAGTGGCGCCGATCTGGTCGCGCCGGAGAGCATCCTGCCGGACCCGTCGGCGCGCACGGTGTTCACGTCACTCGCCGAGAGCTACGGAGCGCGCCCGGTCCTGATGCCCGCCGCCCAGGGCACCGCCCCCGCGCCGACCCATCGCCTGAGCACGACGGTCCGCGCGACGCTGCACCCGGCCCCCTGAGCAGCCAGGTCGCGTCACGCCCCGATCGGCTGCGCCTGCGAGGCTCTCCGCCGCGTCTTCCGCGGTGTGCGGTTCCAGGTGCCGCCGGCCAACGCGACCATGAGCGCCTTCTGCAGGTGCAGGCGATTCTCGGCCTGCTCCACCACCACGCTCTGAGGGCCGTCGATGACCTCGGGGGTCACCTCCTCGCCGCGGTGCGCGGGCAGGCAGTGCATGAACACGGCGTCGGCATCGGCCGCGGCCATCATGCGCTCGTCCACCGTGTAGCCGCTGAACGCGATCCGCCGCCACTCGGCTTCCTGCTCCTGGCCCATGCTCGTCCACGTGTCGGTGTAGACCATGTCGGCGCCGCGCACGGCCTCATAGGGATCGCGCACGCGCCGGACACCGGCTTTCGAATGTGCTTCGGCAGCGAGGTACAGCCCGGCGTCCGGCTCGAACCCATCGGGTACGGCCACGCGCAGCTTGAAGCCGAACAGCGTGCTCGCCTCGAGCCAGGAGTGGAGCACGTTGTTGCCGTCGCCCACCCACGCGATCGTGATCTGGTCCAGGTCGCGGCCCGCGCGCCACAGCGTGTACATGTCGGCGAGGATCTGGCAGGGGTGCGAGTGGTCGGTGAGCGCGTTGATCACCGGGATCGTGGCGCTCGCCGCGAGGCGCTGCACCAGCCGGTGCGAGAACGTGCGCACGACCACGAGGTCCACCATGCCGGAGAGCACGTGCGCCACGTCTTCCACCGACTCGCGCCCGGTCTCGCTCACCTCGACCACGCCCAGGTCCACGGCGTCGCCGCCCAGCTCGTGCATGCCCACGGTGAACGACACGCGCGTGCGGAGCGACGGCTTGTGGAACACGAGCGCCGCGGTCTTGCCGGCGAGCGGGCGCGGCGCCTTGGGCGTGCCGCGCACGGCGCGCAGCCGGTCGGCCTCGGCGAACAGCTCCAGCACGAAGCCGCGGTCCAGGCCGGTGAGATCGACGAGATGCTCCGGTGCGTTCGGATGACTTCGCGCTTCGCGCTCATGGGACACCTTCGGTTCCTCCTTGTTCACGGACGGGCTCACGAGATGATGGGCAGGGTTGGGTCGGCGGCTTCCGCCGCCGCGGGCATGGGCAGCACGTAGGCGCGCGCCTGGCGCGCGGCCTATTCGGAGGCGCCGGGCACCAGGTCCAGCGTCATCGCCACCTCGTCGCAGGCGTGGCGCTTGGGGCAGCGCACGCAGTCGGTCCACACCTTGCGGGGGATCGACTCGCGCCGCTGGGCGTTGAAGCCGGAATGCTGGAAGAAGCCCACCTCGCGCGTGAGCGCGATGATGCGCGGCAGCCCCAGCGCGCGCGCGTCGGCGACCACGGCGGAGACGAGTGCCGCGCCGAGGCCCTTGCCGTGAGCGTCGGGCCGCACGGCCAGCGAGCGCACCTCGCCCAGGTCACGCCACAGGAGCCGGAGTGCCGCGCAGGCGACGATCGTCGAGCCCGAACCGTTCTCCGCGGCCCGCTCGACGACGTGGAACTCGCGCACGCACTGGTAGAGCTCGGAGACCGGTCGCGGCAGCAGCGAGCCTTCGACGACGTAGGGCGCCATGACGCCGGCGATGCCGGGCACGTCGGCGACCTGCGCGCGGCGGAGGACGAGGCCGTCGCCGACGGGGCGCGACTCGGACGGCGCGGCGGCGGGCGCTGGCTTGGGCGCGGACGCGCGCGGCGCACGCGCGGGCAGCTCCTCCGGCGCCGGCGCGTCGATGTCGTCGCCGGGCCCGAGTCCCAGCCGCGCCTCGGCGATCGCCAACTGGTGCTCGGTCGAACCCGCGCCGGGCGGGTGCGTGCGGCGGGCGATCGCCGCCTCCACGTTCAACGCCGCGAGCCGGGCATCGGTGAAGTGCGGTGACAGCGCCAGCCGCTGCTCGAGCGGGAGCGCTGAAGGCTCGCACTTCGCCTGCTCGGCGGCGGCCCACAGGGCACCCACCGCGCGATGCGCCTCGCGGAACGGCACGCCCTC
>DATLUU010000337.1:0-2329 GCA_035577885.1 Verrucomicrobiia bacterium | reverse complement strand
GGGCTACGTCACCTCCGCGACGCTCACCTACGTGATCGCGCAGCGCGTGCACCCGTTGCCGTTCCGCGGCGCGCGGCTCGCGGCGCTGTTCGCGGCGGCGGTGGCGCTCGGCGCGGTGACGGTGCGCCAGCCGGCCGCGGGTGGCGCGGCGGTGGCGCTGCGGGCGACCGCGTGGGCGGCGTTCGCACTGCTGGCATGGAAGAGTGACGTGTGGAAGGACCGGGGCGCGATCCGGCACCGGTCGGCGATCGAACCGAAAGGCGGCTAGCACATGTGCGGCATCGCGGGGCTCTTCGATCGACACGGGCGCGCCGACCTGGGCCGGGCGCAGGCCATGGGGCACCTGCTGCGCGATCGCGGTCCCGACGACGAGGGCCTGGTGCTGGTCGACACCGTGGGCGGGCAGACGTTCACGCACGGCGGCGCCGACACGCCGGCGGACGTGTTCCGCTCCGGCCTGCCGTGGGCGCCGGGTGTGGCGCGCGGAGCGCAGGCCACGGCGCGCTACGACTTGGCGCTCGTCCACCGCCGGCTCTCGATCGTCGACTTGAAGCCCACGGGTCACCAGCCCATGTGCGATCGCGAGCAGAAGCTGTGGATCGTCTACAACGGCGAGATCTACAACCACGTCGAGTTGCGCGAAGAGCTGGAGAAGGAGGGCGTCACGTTCGCGGGCGGCAGCGACACCGAGGTCATCCTCGCCGCGTATCGCGCCTGGGGCGAGCGCTGCCTCGAGCGGCTGAACGGCATGTTCGGCCTCGCCCTCTGGGATGCCGACCGGCGCCGGCTGTTCTGCGCCCGCGATCGCCTCGGCGTGAAGCCGTTCTACTTCCAGTTCGACGGCCGCGCGTTCGCGTTCGCGTCCGAGGCCCGGGCACTGGTGCTCACGCAGAAGCAGCGCATCCAGCCTCACCTGCCCGCGGTGCGCGACCTCCTGGCGCTCGACTGGGTGGACCACGAGTCGCGCACGTTCTTCGACGGCCTGCGCCAGCTGCCGCCCGGCCACTGGCTGTCGGTGGGCGAGGACGGCTTCCGCATCGAGCGCTGGTGGGGGTTGGACCCCGACGCGCGCGCGGTGGGCTCGAGCGCCGAGCTGACGGAGCAGTTCGCGGAGCTCTTCACCGACAGCGTGCGCCTGCGGCTCCGCGCCGACGTCGAGGTGGGCTCGTGCCTCTCGGGCGGGCTCGACTCGAGCGCGGTCGTCACCACCGCGGGCAAGCTCGCGAACGCCGGCCTGCACGCGTTCACGTGCGCCTACGACGAGGGGCCCGCGTACGACGAGCGCCCGTACGTGCGCGCCGTGGCCGAGGCGAGCGGCGCCAAGTCGCACGTCGTGGTGCCCGACGGCTCCGACTTCTGGCGCGTGTTCGACACGCTCGCCGACCGCCAGGGCGAGCCCACCGCCGGACCCGGCGTGTACTCGCAGTGGCAGGTGATGAAGCTCGCGGGCGAGACCCATTTGAAAGTCCTGCTCGACGGCCAGGGCGGCGACGAGACGCTCGCCGGCTACTTCCGCTACCTGCCGGCGCGGCTCCGAGACCTGGCCGAGGCCGGCAACTGGGCGGCGTTCGCCTCGCTCTGGGGCCGTGTCGCCGATCGGCTCGGCCTCGCCACCACGCTGCTCCACACGTTCGAGCCGTGGCTGCCGCCGCCGCTCGTGGCGTCGCTGCGCCGACGCTTCGGCCAGGGCAAGGACCTCGTGCTCTCCGGCACGCTGAGGAAGGTCCGCTCGGAGGCCCCGGCGATCCCCGCCACGACGCGCTCGCACCTGTGGTCGCAGCTCGCGTTCGACACCACCGTGCGCCAGCTCCCGAGCCTGCTTCGCTACGAGGACCGGAGCAGCATGGCGTTCGGCATCGAGACGCGCCTGCCGTTCCTCGACTACCGGCTCGTGGAGTTCGCGTTCGCGCTCCCCGACGGCGAGCGCCTGGACGGCGCGACCACGAAGGCGATCGCGCGTCGCGCGCTCGGCGACCGCGTGCCGAAGAGCGTGCTCGAGCGCCGCGACAAGATGGGCTTCGAGACCCCGAGCGACCTGTGGCTGCGCGGCCGCTACGCGGGCGAGTTGCGGCGCCGGCTCGCGCGCAAGGGCCCGTTCCAGGACTGGGTCGATACCGGCGCGGTCTCGGCGGCGGTGGAGGACTACCTCGCCGGGCGGCGCGACATCGGGCTCCAGGTCTGGCGCTGGCTCGCGCTCGAGGCGTGGTCGCAGCATTACCTCGCTCGCGATCCGCGGGTGCTCGCACGGCCCGCCGATCCCTCGCGCTCCGCCGGCCGGCACCTCGGCTACGTCGATGCCGTGGCCAACTTCGAGAGCACGCTCGTCGCG
>DATLUU010000336.1:0-10665 GCA_035577885.1 Verrucomicrobiia bacterium | reverse complement strand
GTTCACGATCTGGGGCGCGCTCCGCTACAAGAAGACCGATTCGGGCCGGCGGAAGTGGGACCGGTTCAAGCTCCACGCCCCTGTCAAGATCGGCGACGTCGTACTGAAGGTGACGATGGCGCGGCTCCTGCGTACCCTCGCTACGCTCGTCGCCGCCGGCGTCGACATCATCAAGGCGCTCGACATCGCCGGCGCGACGGCGGGCAACTACCTCGTCGAGAAGGCGCTGGCGGAGGCGCGGGTCAAGGTGCAGGAGGGCGTTCCGATCGCGGAGCCGCTGTCCGCCGACCCACTCTTCCCGCCCATGGTCAGCCAGATGGTCCGGATCGGCGAGGAGACGGGAGAGCTCGAGCAGATGCTGTCGAAGATCGCCGACTTCTACGAGGACGAGGTCGACAGCGCGATCCAGTCCCTGACCTCGATCATCGAGCCGCTGATGATGATCGGCGTGGGCTTCATGGTCGGGATCATCATCATCTCGATGTACCTCCCGATGTTCAGGCTGATGCAGCTGATCGGGAACCAGCAGTAATCCCGATCGGCCGCCCGGCGATCCGCGACACGACATAGATCGCCAGAATCGCCGCGCGCTCGAGCCCGCGAGCCTTGGCCGGGTCGGATAGATCCCCCTGCAGGAGCTTGTCCAGCGCGCGGAACGTGACCGGGAGCCGGATGAGCGCATACGTCGCGCGCGGAAACCGCTCGAAGGCGCGCTTCGCGCCCCAGCCGGCGCGCGTGAGCGGCGTGATCCGCCGTTCCACCGCTGCGTGATAGGCGTCGAGATTCTCGGCGCGGCCGGCGAGCACGTCCAATGCAGCGTCGGAGACCAGCCGGGCGGAGAGGAACGCCTCGTACATGCCGTCGCCGGTGAAAGGGTCCACGAGCCCGGCAGCGTCGCCGATCACGGCCGTCTTGCCGCGGGCGAGCTTCGACCCCGGCAGCCGCTGCGGCAACCGGTAGCCCCGGATGTCGCTGGCCGCGTCCGGGTCGATCCCGTACGTCTCGCACATCCGCCGCAGCTCGGCCCGCAGCCGGGGCCCTTCCTCTGGGTTGCCGCCCACCCCGACGTTCACGTGGTCGCCCTTCGGGAAGATCCAGCCGTAGCCGCCGCGGATGACTGCGATCTCGACCGCCATCGCGCCGGCCCAGCGCGCCTCGTGTGGGTAGTTCGCCTCGAGCGCGACGCCGTGGAAAATGCCGTCTGCCAGCCCGAGCTGCTTCGCGGAGGCCCCGTTGCAGCCGTCGGCGCCGATCACGATGCGGGCGTCGACCTCGCGCGCGTCGACCGTCTCACCCTCACGCACCTCGGCGCCCGCGGCGGCGGCCTTCTGGAGGAGGAAGTGGTCGAGGCGCCGGCGCTGCGTCATGTACACGAGCGGCCCACGGGCGCGGCGCGTGATGCGGTGGCGGTAGCGAAGGCCGCACTCCAGGCGGTCGACGACGTCCTCCACGACCGGCTCGATCGAGTACGGGAGCAGCCGCGCCGCGCGGGCGGTGACGCCGCCGCCGCACGGCTTGTCGCGCGGGAACGTCGACTTGTCGAGCAGCAGGACACTGGCCCCGCCGGTCGCGAGATGGTACGCGGCGGTCGAGCCCGCCGGTCCGGCTCCCACGATCGCCACGTCGTAGCTCGGCGCAGTGCTCCCCACGCCGAGAACGTAGCTGCACTGCCGGGACTACAATGCGCAACCCCCGGGGGTGTGCCCGAGCGGCCAAAGGGAACGGGCTGTAAACCCGTCGGCTCAGCCTACGGAGGTTCGAATCCTCCCGCCCCCATTTGCGAGAAACCCGCCGGTAGCGGGGTGCGATACGGGACCGACGTAGTTGCGGCTCGTAAGCCGCCATCGTCGGCGCAAAGTCAAGAGACGGACGTTCGCCCCGGACTAGCCGTGCTGAAGCTCCCGGATGCGGAATGCGTAGACGATGTCCCGCACGCCGCGGATCAGGGCGAATGCCGCGACCCAGGCGATGAGGACGACCGCGCTGCGGCCGTAGTCGCCTGCCGCCCAGATCCCGAGAAAGAGCAGGATGATGCCCCCGATCAGCTGCAGCCACCAGACGTCGACATCATGCCGCGAGGCGATCGACATGATGATGTCGAACATCCCGGCGAAGACCAGGAAGAAGCTGAAGACGGCGGCGAGCGCCACGAACGTGTTGCCCGGATGGATGAGCGCAACGACGCCGGCGGCGATGAAGGCGAGCGCGAGCACTCCGTTGAGCAACTTCCACCAGCCCGGCACGACGAACGTCATCACGACCTCCATGACGCCGGCGGCGATGGCGACGAAGCCGAACAGGAGCGAGATCGCGTGCACGGACGTGTAGTTGAAGCGGAGCACGATCAGCCCGACGATCGCCCAGCCGATTCCGGTGATGAGGAACAACCACCACGGCGGTAGCACGCGCCCGACCGCCCGCTCTGCAGACCTCTCGATGCTTGGTGCAGCAGACGACATTGCATCGACCTCCCGAGTCGTGTCTCAACCCCTCATTTGCTGGCGCAGATTCTCACGACCTCGCCGGACGATGCAGGCATCGGCGGGGCTAGCCCAGGATGTTCACGGCCCTCGCCACGACCATCACGGCAAGGGTGAGGCTGATCGCCGACTGCACGAGCATCAGCATCTTCGCCCAGCGGCCCAGCGGCATCGTGTCGGTCGGGCTGAACGCCGCGGCGTTCGTGAACGAGACGTAGAGGTAGTCGAGGAACTCCGGGTGCCAGCCCGACTCGGCAAGCGCCGGCTCTGTCTGCTGCGGGAAGAGGAAGTCGCGCTCGTGCGGCGCGCACGTCGGCCGGTTCAGGGGACCGCCGCTGTCGAGCTGCCAGTACCAGAGCCCGAAGAGCAGGACGTTCACGACCCACATGTGGACGGCAGCGCGAAGCAGCTCGGCGGCAGCCGTCGACTTGTGCGTCAGCTCCCCGTTCACGAGCAGATGGACGAGGAGGATGATCGAGGCCGAGTTCGCCAGGCTGACGAACCCGATCGACACGAGCGCGAGGCGACGGCGTGTCAGGTGGAGCGCCCGCTCACCCCAGCCGAACGCCTGGACGAGCTTCCCGTGCGGGCGGATCGCGACAAACGTCGCGAGGACGAAGACCGTGAGCGCCGGAACGACCCAGCGGACGACGCTGAACGCGCCGCCGCCGGGGCCGGCGATGAAGCGGGAGGGCATGTCGGCGTAGAGCGCAGCGGCGGTGAAGAGGGCGGCCGCCGGGAGGAGCGGCGACTCCCCGAGGTCATCGGCGGGCGCGAGCAGGCGGCGCTCGTCCACGTCCCGAGGCTACGCAGCCCGTCGGCGGACGCCCTCTCGGCACAGGGCTACAATCCGCGGTCCAGCCCTCTTAGCTCAGTTGGTAGAGCACCTCCATGGTAAGGAGGGGGTCGACGGTTCGAGTCCGTCAGAGGGCTTCGGAAAATTCCTGCTGATCAGCTCCTTTCGTTGTCGGGCGGGGTGACAAGAACAAGTCTCGGCGTCCACCGAGCGTCCACGCGTCGGTGAGTTCTCCGCCGATACGACTTCGAATCGCCGTTGATGAGCGCGATTGCACGGCTACGGTTCGACGTCCACGTAGCGTCCACCGCCCGCTCGAACGCGAGCGCGTCGAGCAGCGAGACCGCATGCACATGGCTGTCACGGGCGAGATGGCCGTAGTGGCGGTCGATCATCGCGATGCTCGAGCCGATGAAACGCGAGACGGCGAACACCGGGACGCCGGCCCGGAGCGCAAAGGTGGCGTAGGTGTGGCGCAGGTCGTAGAGGCCGCGAATGGGCTCGACGCCGGCGGCGATCTGGGCGGGCCGCCAGTGGCGGCGGCCGAAAACGCGGAAGTCGATCCGGCCGCCGCGCGCGTTCGGGAAAAGGATCGGATTAACCGAGGCCCGCAGCCGGTCGAGCGCCTCAACCGCCTTCGCTTGCAACGGCACCGCACGCGTGCTCAACCTCGTCTTGGTGTTCTTGATCCTGCCGTTCGCGAACGCACGCCGCACGTAGACCACGCCGGCCTCGCGGTCGACATCGTGTTGCTCGAGCCCAAACAGTTCCGACGGTCGAAGCCCGGTCGCAGCGCCGAAGATCACCATCGGCCCGTATACCGGCCCCAGGTGAGCGGCGATCGCCTCGATCTGCGCCCGGGACTCGAACGGCGGCTTCTCCTTCGGCCGCCGCTGCGGATTCGGCACCCCGCGCTTCGCCGGATTGAAGTCGAGCAGCCCCCACGCGACCGCGCGGTTCAGGACCTGCCGCAGCGCCTGGGTCGCCTCGAAGCGATGCCCTTCAGGGATCGTCAATCGCCAGGTGTGCACGTCCTTGGGCGACAGGTCGGCGATCCGCTTCTCGCCGAGCGTGTCCGTTGCTTTACCGAGCAGCCACCGCAACTTCGCGATCGTCACCGGTTCGGCCTGATGCAGCTCCAGGTACTCCTCGACCAACTCGGCGAGTGTGATTGCCCCTCCGCGGCCAGGACCGATTCGATCGAGCGCCTTCCGAAGTGCCTTTCTGTGCTTCCGCCCGGGTCGCGAACCCGCCCACCTGCGGCCGTGCTGAGCTTCGTCCTTCAAGCCGATACCGGTAAGCCCACAACGGCTCGCCGTCCGCGCCCTTCGCCGTCAACTTGAACACTTGCCCTTGCTGGATCATCTCGAGCCTCCTCGATCGACAACCGGATCGAGGAATCAGACCCGGGTTGACCACCTCTCTCAACGAGAGGGAGTCATCTCGGACCGCATGAGTTCACCTGCGACGCCGTTTAGGCCGTGCGGCGGTGGACGAGCCAGATGGTCACGCCGATGAGCAGCAGCGAGAGCGCTAGCAGCCAACTGCCCTCGATCAGCTGGAACGACCAGAACCGGCTGGCTGGCTGGTAGCTGGTCAGCTGTGTGTACCCATGTCGGGACAGGCACTGTCCAACGAAATCTGACTTGCTGAAGTTGCCGGGTCCGGCCTTCGGCGGAGGCGGCGGGCATATACGCTCGAGAAGGCCGATGGGAGCCCGGCCAAACGCGAATTGGCCGCCCTTGGTCCACCACTGGCGCACGACCAACGCAGAGCCGGGCACGTTGATGTTCCTTGTGATCAGCGCGGTCAGGTAGTGCTGGCGCAGGAACGTCGCGGCCACAAGAGCGAGCCCCGCGTATGCGACGAGGGTGGCGACGATCGCGGGCACGACCCGGCGGACGAGCACGCCGGCCAGGGCGCCGATCGCGAAGGCGGCCAGCGTCCAGGCAGCGAACGCAACCCCGCGCAGGTCGAACAGGCCGGAGGCCAGCGGGGAGAGCGCGGTAAGAAAACGGCCCTGGTTACCCGCCGCGAAGTACGGCTGGTAGTACCAAGACAAGAGCACGCTGAAAGCTCCAGCGGCGGCCGTCACCGTGGTCGCGAGCAGCACCAGCTTGGCGAGCGTCCAGCGTCGACGCCCAAAGCCCTGGGTCCAGGCGTACCGGAACGTGCCGGTCTCCAGTTCACGCGCCAACAGAGGCGCACCGAGGAACGCCCCGATCAGCGCGGGCACCGGCTGCCACACGAAGCCGTTCGACAGCTGAACGTCCATGCTTTGGAAGCTGCTCGCAAGGACACTGCAGACAGGCGAGCCTGCCGGGTGGCATGCGTTCGCGGCGGCGTACGCGTGGTGCAACTGACGACCGACCAGCCAGACGTACACCGCCAGGCCGCCCAGCAGTACGGCGACTCCGGTCAGCGCGAAGCGGTGCTGCCGCCAGGTGACCCAGATCATCCGCCGCCACGGCAGCGGCCGCACGTTCGCGTCCTGCTCGGGACGTGCGGGCATGGCTAGCGCGCTCATTGCATCGCCGCCGACAGTTCGGCGGCGCCGCCGCGGCCCGGACCGGGGAGCGCCGCGGCGCCGGGCTCGCGCAGATACGCAAGTGCGAGTTCTTCCAGGCCGACCGGATGCGCCTCCCAACCCTGCGGCACCGGGTCAGCGCTTCCGTTCGTTCTGACCAGCAAGTGGACCTGCGCCTCGCCGCGCCGAGTGTGCACAACAGTCAGCTCCTCGCTGTATCTGTCGGCTTGCGCGGTCGGGCCGGTTACGACGCGGTGGCATGCGAGGAGGTCGTCGACCTCGCCGGCCACCTGGACGCGTCCGTGTGAAAGGAGAACGAGGTAGTCGGCGACCCGCTCGAGTTCGGCCAGCACGTGCGAAGACAGCAACACGGACACGCCGTCGTCGGCCGCCGCCGTCAGCACAGTGGCCATGAAATCGTGTCGGGCGATCGGGTCGAGCATTGCTACCGGCTCATCCAGCACGAGCAGCCGCGGCCGCCGAGCGAGCGCCAAGCTCAGCGCCAGCTGCGCCTGCTGACCGCCAGAAAGCCCGGACGCCTTCCGCTGTAGTGGGATGCCGAGATCGTCCAGCCGACTCTTGACGTAGCGATCGTCGAAGCGGCGGTTCAGGTTGCGAGTGAGATGCAGCATGTCCGCGACCGACAGGTTCTTGTAGAGCGGAGTGTCTTGCGCGACGAACGCGATGCCGTCCAACGCGGCGAGTGACCCAGCCGGTAGGCCGCCGAGCACCGTCACGCTGCCCGCGGACGGCGCCATAAGGCCGACCGCGAGATTCAGGAGCGTGGTCTTGCCGGCGCCGTTCGGGCCGACCAATGCGGCGACGTGACCGCCGGGAATCGCCAACGAGCACTCCCGTAACGCCCAGGTTCCGCCATACCGCTTGCCCAGGCCGCTGGCCTCGATGACGTTCACGCAACACGCTCCGCTTCGCCGCTGTCCGCCGTATCGGGACGACCGGCCGACCCGTCGTGGCGCTCACGAAAATCCCGCAACACGCTGCTGAACAGCGCCACCATCGCGCTCTCGTCCAGCCCCGCCGCATCAGCGCTGACAACCCAACCCGACAACGCGCGGCGAAGCCCCGTTAGCTCGGGAAGCCCGGCCTGACTCAGCGTCGCAGTGATGAACGTCCCTTGCCCGGGTCGCCCGGCCGCCAGCCCCTTCGCCTCGAGATTTCTATAGGCCTTCAGCACGGTGTTCGGGTTGATCACCAGCGAGGCGACGGCGTCCCGGACCTTGGGCAGTTGGTCGCCCGGCTTGAGATAGCCGAGCCGCAGCGCGTGCTCCACCTGCTGGACGAGCTGCAGATACGTCGGCACACCAGAGGACGGATCGAGCCGGAACTCGATCGCGGACCCCGCGACAGCAGGCGAGCCTTCCCCGCTGCCCGCGTCCAAGCGCGAGGGTTCAGCCCCGGACGGTTTGCTGCTCGGCTTATCTATCTTCATAGGACAAGCATACAGCGACGGGGGCTACCGTCAAGAGCTTGTCGGCTCCGACCGCCCGTGCGATGGAGCATTTATTGAGCAGAGCGGACGCAACCAACGGCAACCGCCGGCAAAAGCGCCCGCCGTAAGACCGGCTCAGTTACTTGCGAACCGTTGCCAACGCTTGCCACTGTTTGCGGCAAGTGCTCCATGATAAGGAAGGGGTCGACGGTTCGTGTCCGTCAGAGGGCTTGAAACAACTGCAAATCCACTGCCTCTGTAGTCGGATCTGATGCAGAAGGGCACCTCCCTTCCCTCGGAGATATCGGCCGAGCATCGGCTGCGTGATGATTGGTGTCCTGGCTCGGGCGACGGCGCCTGGTGCGCCGCCGCCCGTTGCGCGTTCCTTACTGCTTCGCCGGACCGGTGTGCGACACGGGCGCAGGCCCGATCGGCTCTCCGCCCGGTCCACCCGCGAAGGTGAGCCACGGAATCGACGGCTGGTAGCCGACGGGCGGCTTCGTCCAGTCGCAGACGCCGTCGGGGAACGCCTGCTGCAGGCGCGTCCACTGCGCCGCGGTGAACGTCACCGAGTAGTCGGCCGGATCAAGCGGCTTCAGCTGGCACGCCATCGCGTTGTCGACGAGCGGCTCACCTGCTGCGAGCCGCGAGTCGCCGAAGTGCGGGAACGCCGCCGCGCATGTAGCGGGATCGGTCGTCTCGGTCAGCGCCGCGCCGATGAAGCACTCGTCGCCGGCCGTCGCCGGCTTGTCGTCGAGCACCTTCTGCGAGAGCGGAACGTCCCGTGTGTCCGACTCGATTGTCGAGAGCCAGCTGTCCATTGTGAGGAAGGACTTCAGCGCGATCGATGCCGGAGGCACGATGTTCGTCGGCACGAAGGCGGCGTCCCACGTCCAGATCAGCTGGTTGCCGTGCCCGCCGTTCGCGGCGTCGAGCCGAGCCCGCATGACGTACGAGTGGTAGTCGGTGTGGATGTCGTTGAAGAGATGCTCGGAGCCGCGCAGGTCGATGATCGGCACGTTCGCGAGCTGCGCGCCGTTGGTGACCTGCCCGGTGCGGTAGGCGATCGACTGCGCGACCAGGTCCGGCGCCGACCGTGCTGCGGTGAAGTTGAGGTCGATGTCGGTGCCGCCCACGCCCTGGTTGAGCGAGACGAACTGTTCCGGCGTGATCGTGCCCGCATTCAGCGCACTGAGCCCGTACTCGACTCCGACGTTGGAGAAGGGGCTGCGGGCGAAGCCGTCGCTGGGCCGGAAGCCCCAGATCGCCGACTGGTAGTCCTGCACGTCGCAGCGCACTCCGGCGGGATTCGACACCGGGTCGTACACGAGCGACGCGAACGGCGTTCCGGCGAGGTGGCAGTTCGACGCGCGCGACGGAATCCCGACGGGGGCGAAGCTCAGATCCCAGGCTGTGCACACGCCCGGGTCGCGGACGTCCATCACGGCAGCCTGCTGCGCAGTGGTGAAGCCCGCGCCGGGAGTGCTGAAGTAGTTGCGCAGGAGGTGGCAGTCGTTGACCTCGTTCGCCGTCGTCCAGCTGTCCTGGAAACTGCAGTTCGGCTGGATGCCGTTCAGAAGTCCCGGATAGTCGGCGGCGATCACGTATTGCTGGATCGAGCCGCCCGAGCAGCCCGTGCCGATCGTGTAACGGATGCCGCCGTACGTCTCGATGATGTGCTCCTTCAGCATCATCAGCGCCTCCGCCGAGACGACGTCGTTCGCGTCGTCACCGCGGATGTTGAGGTTGTTGTTCGCGACCATGAACCCGCGTGAGAGCGCGAGGTCGATCACGTCGTTCTGCGGTGCGCCGTTCGTGTGCCAGGGCGCGGTGCCGCCGCCGAACTGGTAGAGCACCTTGTGGTTCCAGCCGGGCTGCGACGCCCAGGGCGCCCAGCCGGCGCTCGGATCCGCGAGAACGCTGACGTCGTACAGGCCGCGGTCCATCGCACCGTGCTCGGAGCGCACGATGTACGGCACCGTCACACCCTGGTCGGTCGTCGTCGACGCGATCGACGACGGGGGAGGCGGCGACGCGGGGTCATACGGCTGGAACGTGTGCGTCGTCGCGTTGAGGTAGTTGAACGAGACGATCGACGTGCCGTCGCACTGCGCGTCGGTCGGTGCCGGGAAGCCGGTCACCGTCTCGCAGATCCACGGCTGCACCTGCGGCCCGGCAAAGACCGGTCCGCCGCTCGGATGATTCGTGATGGTGAGATGAACCGTCGGCCCGTTCTTCATCGACGCCATCAGGTCGTTCGCGCCGTTCGTGAGTCCCGTGACGACGCCTTCGTATGCGCCGTTCGGGCGCACTGCGAACATCGAGGTGACGTCTGTTCCGTCGAGGCTCACCCGTACGGTCGACGGGTCGACGCGGTTCGGCAGGACGACCTGCACGAGTGCGTCGCCTCCGGAGACGAGGTCGGCGCGGTTCGAAAGGACGACGAGCTGTGGCTGCCCGCCGTTGTTGATGGATGCGGACGGAGACGCACCGGCGAACGTCTGGGCGGACGCTGCGGGAATCACCACCGTGCCGGCGAGCACGAGCAGGACGAATCCCGCCAGTCGCGCTACGGCCACCGACTTGAGTGTCATCTCTTGCCCCCCTTCGTGGAGATGGGATCACGCTGAGTCTCGCAAATGTCGGCCTCGTCCGTGTCCGCGTGGAGGTCGGCCCCCGATGAGCTGTCCTGCCTACCGCAGTCGTACGCCGAACGCTGCGTACATGGCATAGAAGGACCACACACCCACCCCGAACAGCGCCGCGATAACGGCGGCCGACGCCAGGCCGCTCAGCCACGCGCGGCCGGGGATCCTGGTCACGAGCCAGGCGCCGAGCAGGGCGATTGCGCCCATCGCCGGGAGGTAGAACCGGACGACCTGGACCGTGACCGACGTCGGGTCCGTCGTCCAGGTGTAGGCGGAGTAAAGGCCCCAGCTCGCGAGCCATGACGCGGCCAGGGTGACGCCAACCCATAGATCGCGACGCACCGTTGCGCCGACCTCGCCGCCACGCCGCCGGAGAATCAGCCAGCGCACGATGATCCACGCCAGCGCGATCAGTCCGAGCACCAGCATGGGCATGGCCCGCAGCAGGTGCGCGGGCATGAGGCGCAGGTTCGCTCCGATCGCGCCGAGTGCGAATGTGACCTCACCGGGCCGGTATCCGGTTGTCAGCGGGCCGCCATAGACCAGATCGTCGAACAGGGCCACGGCGGCGCCAAAGACGACGACCGACGCTAGCCACGAGCACAGTGTGGCGAGGGGCAGCCTCGCCTTGCGCCGCAGCCAGGCCGCGATCACGGCAACGGCAACGCAGCAGAGGATGGCGATGTTGGTGTAGCGGACGAAGGTCGCGAGCTCGAGCGCCGCGAAGCCGGCGAGGCCCGCCCAGCTGCGCCGCCGCGAACTCG
>DATLUU010000335.1:0-3268 GCA_035577885.1 Verrucomicrobiia bacterium | reverse complement strand
CGCCGTGGTTGAACGCGCGCGAGGGCGACGGCACGTACAGCCCGCTGGAAGTGGTCGCGCACCTCACGGACAACGAGGAAGTCGACTGGATGCCGCGGCTCGAGATCGTGCTCGAGTTCGGCGAGTCGCGGCCGTTCACGCCGTTCCACCGCGACGGGTTCCGCAAGCGCTTCGACGGTTGGGAGCTCGAGCGCTTGCTCCCGCGCTTCGCGAGCACCCGAGCAGCGAACCTTGGGCGACTCGAGGGGCTCGGTCTTCGCGCCCGGGACCTCGATCGCACCGGCATGCACCCGGCGCTCGGCCGCGTCACCATCCGCCAGCTCCTCGCCGGCTGGGTGGTGCACGATCTCACGCACCTGGCCCAGATCGCCCGCGTCCTCGCCAAGCGCTATCGCAACGCGGTGGGTCCGTGGCGCGAGTACCTGGGCGTGCTCGGCGACCGCGAGGCGGGAAAGCATTAGCGCCATGCGCCGCGGGAGGGTGGCCGCGATCCCGGTGCTGCTCGCGCTCACCGTGGTGATGTGGGGCGGGGCGCAGGCGGACCCGATGCCGCCGCATTCGGAGATCCGCCGCCAGGCGCTGTTCTTCTCCG
This sequence comes from Verrucomicrobiia bacterium, assembly GCA_035577885.1. Taxonomy (GTDB): domain Bacteria; phylum Eisenbacteria; class RBG-16-71-46; order RBG-16-71-46; family RBG-16-71-46; genus JAIOPA01. Next base: position 2,676 of record DATLUU010000335.1, on the reverse strand, counting down.
GCTACTACCTGTTCGTCGACCCCGACCCGTGGGTGGTCACCAAGGAGTTCACGCTCCTCTACAACAGCGTGCCGTTCACCGGCGCCGGCCGGCCCGGGATGCGCGGGTTGTTCCACATCATCTACCAGCGCGCGGCCGGGCCGCAGGCGGCCGAGACGCTGTTCGGTCACGCCTGGTCGCAGGACCTCTTCCACTGGGTCGTGGACACCGCCGCGTTCGCGGTGGACACCACGCCGTGGAACTCGCTCCACGTGTGGGCGCCGAGCCTGGTCGAGTACCAGGGCAAGGTCTACCTGTTCTACGCCGGCGTCGACCAGGCGAACGACCAGAGCATCGGCTACGCCTCGACCTCGCTGCTCGACACCACCAACACGGTGTGGGATCCGGACCGCGTGCGCGTGTGGACGGCGAACGACACGCGCTGGGCGATCGCGGACCCGCCGCTCTACAGCGGACAGACGCAGTTCCGCGACCCGTTCGTGATCCACGACCCCGACCAACCCGGCCGCCTGCTGATGTTCTACGCCGCGCACGATTCGGTCGACTACAAGCTCAACTGGGGCGGGCTCGCGGTCGGCGTGGCGCGCAGCCAGCCGGGCACCGTGAACGCGTGGGAGGACCTGGGCTACTACCCGAGCACGCTGCGATCGGTGACGAAGATCCCGCAGCTCGAGGGCCCGCACGTGTTCCCGGTGAACGGCGGCAACGACGGCTGGCGGCTCATGTACTCGAGCGCCGGCACGCCACCGGGGGAGACCGGCAACACCACGATCGGTTTCGAGCGGCTCTCGTCGGGCGCGAGCGTCGCCGACACGACGCCCGCACACTGGGGCGCGCCGCAGGTGCTCAAGGACTACCTGGGCGGCAGCTCGACGGTGTTCGGTTGGAGCGGCTCGGAGGAGCTGCACGTGAGTGGCGGCGACTACCTCGCGGGCTTCACGGCCTGGGGGCCGGCGCTCCAGGGCATCGCCATCGCGAGGATCGCCTGGCAGGGGAGCGAGTTCTCGCTCGGCCAGCCGACGGTGACGGGCGTCGACGAGTACCGCTCGCCCACGCGCGGCGTGAGCATGAGCCTGAAGGGCTTCTCGCCGCATGCCGGCCGCATCGCGTTCCAGCTCGACTCGCCGCTCGTGCTGGAGGCGAAGCTCGAGATCTTCGATGCGCAGGGACGGCGCGTGGCGTCGCTGCTCGCCGGCCGGCTCGCTCCCGGCCGCACGTCGCTCGCCTGGGACGTCCGGCATGGGGTCGCGAGCGGTGTCTACTTCGCGCGCTTCTCGTTCGCCGGGGGCGCGCGCACGGCGACCGTCCCGATCATCCGTTGAGCGCCGGCCGCACGACGCTGCCATCGCGCGCCCGCGAGCGAGGGCCGTGACCACCCACCCCCGCGCGTCTTCCCCCGCGGGAATCAGACCTTCGACTGAGTGCAGTGCGTCCCGCGTCTGGTAAGCTCTTGTTCACGCCGGAAGACGTCCGCGCGGATCCTTGGAGTCACTTTGGCCGCGGGAAGGTTTCCCCTGTGAGTTCCGAGCGCGTGCTCTCTTCCGTGCTGCTGGCAGCCGTCGCTGCTTCCATCCTCACGATTCCGGCCCGCGGCCGCGCGGCATGCGATCCGCGCTACCAGGTGCGCCCCCCGTACTACGCCTTTCCGGCGGCTGCCGAGCCCGTGTGCGTTGCGGCCGGGGATTGGAACGAAGACGGCCGCACCGACGTCGTGGCCGCGAGCGTGAAGGGCGCGTCGCTGACGCTGCTGCTGGGATCGCAGGGCTTCCACCTGCTGCCCGGGGGCGAGATCGGCGTGGCCGGCGCTCCCCGATGGGTGGCGGCCGGTGACATGAACGGAGACGGCCACCTCGATCTCGTCACGACCGGCGACTTCGGGACCACGGTGCTCGCCGGCGACGGGGGAGGCGGTTTCCGGGTCGCGGCGAAGTATCCATACGCCGCGTCGTTCGTCGGGCTCGTCGATCTCGACAGGAACGGCTCGCTCGACGTGGCATTGAACGGAACGGCGGGGGGCATCGCGTTCCTGATCATGCACGGGCTGGACATCGGCTCCGTGGAGGAGCTGCCCGGAGCCGCTTCGATGTCCCTCGGGGACTTCAACGAGGACGGCTATCCCGACCTGGCCACGACCGGCGTGGATGCGGTGGTGCGGCTGAACATGGGAGACGGCACGTTCGGTCCGCCAACCGTCTACCGTCGGGACTGCCCGTCCGAGTTCATCTACGTGGCCGACGCCAACGGGGATCATCATCTGGACATCATTGGCGGTGAGGAGCCGCGGCCCTCGGGTTCCTGGTGCGGCTTCACGCTCACGGGCCGGGGGGATGGGACCTTCGAGCCGACGTACGGGCCGCTCGCCGCGGCGCCGAACGGCCTGAATGAGCGGCCCCCGGCCGAGTCCGGGCCAGGCTCGGTCCTGAACCAGTGGGCCGACGCGTTCGCCGACATCGACGGGGACGGCGAGCGGGATCGCGTGAGCTTCGGGCAGCAGCTCTCGGGCCTCGAGTCCGGCCCGTGGGCGGTGACGGTCCATCCCGGCGGCGAGGCGCGCCGCGTCCCACGGGGCGAGATCTTCGACGCATGGTCCTCCGACCTCGTCGATGTCAACGCGGACGGGATCGACGACCTCGTCGTCACCGGCGATGGGCGGCTCGAGGTCTTCCTCAGGGGCGC
>DATLUU010000334.1:0-5751 GCA_035577885.1 Verrucomicrobiia bacterium | reverse complement strand
CCGCCGCTCGACGCGCGAGACGCCGGGGAGCTTCCGCAGCGCGTTCATGATGTCCGTGAGCCGCGCCGCGTTCGGGACCTCGATCACGAACACGCCGCGCACCGTGCGGTCCTCCGACTGCATGCCGGCGGTGCGCACGTTGACCCCGCCCGCTGCGAGCACCTTGGCGATGTCGGCGAGGAGGCTCGGCCGGTCCTGGCCGGAGATCACCAGGCGTACCGGGAACGTGTCGCTCGGGCGTGCGTCCCACTCCACGCTTACACGGCGCTCGACCGCGACCTTGTCCGGGAACGTATTCGGACAATCTTGCCTGTGCACGGACACGCCGCGGCCGATGGTGACGATGCCCACGACCGGGTCGCCCGGCACCGGCTGGCAGCAGCGCGCGTACTGCACCATGACGTTGTCGATGCCGTGGATCCGCACCCCGCCGCTCGGCTTTCGTCCCACCCCCAACGCTTCCAGGGGCCCCTTCACCAGCCGCTCGGCGAGCCCCTCCTTCTCGGGCGTGAACCGGCGCGACACGCTCGCCGCCGAGATCTGGCCCTCGGCGATGCGCGCGTAGAGTGTTTCCAGCGTCTCGCAGCCCAGCTCCCTGGCGATCGGCTCCAGCTCGGCGGCGCCGGCCTTGACGCGGCGGCGCTTCAACTCGCGCTGCAGCATCTCCTCGCCCAGGTGCACCGAGTCCGCGTGCCGGCGATCCCTGAGCCAGTGACGGATCTTCGCGCGCGCGTGCGTGGTGCGCGCGATCTTCAACCAGTCCTCGTGCGGCTTCGCCTGCGGCGAGGTCACGATCTCCACCGTGTCGCCGTTCCGGAGCTCGTAGCGCAGCGGCACCAGCTCGCCGTTCACGCGCGCGCCCACCGTGCGCTCGCCGACCTTGGTATGGATCAGGAACGCGAAGTCGAGCGGGGTCGCCCCCTTCGCCAGGCGCTTGAGCTCCCTCCGCGGCGTGTACACGAACACCTCCTCCTGGTGGAGCGCGGTGCGGAGGTACTCCATGTACTCGTCGTCCTCGGCCTCGTTCTGCCAGTCCGCCATCTGGGTGACGAAGCCGCCCAGCTGGCGGTCGATCTCCTCGTCGACGCGACCGCCCTGCTTGTACACGTAGTGCGCGGCGACGCCGGTCTCGGCGGTGCGGTGCATCTCCCAGGTGCGGATCTGCACCTCCACCATCTCACCCGCGTCGGTGAGCACGGTCGTATGCAGCGACTGGTAGAGGTTGCTCTTGGGCGTGGCGATGTAGTCCTTGAAGCGCTCCGGCACCGGGCTGAACTGGTCGTGCACCACGCCCAGCGCGCGATAGCAGTCGTTGCGCGAGTGGGTGATGATGCGGAGCCCGAACAGGTCGTAGATCTCCTCGAGCGATCTGCCGGACTGCATCTTGATGAAGATCGAGTAGAAGTGCTTCGGACGGCCCACGACCTCGGCGCGCACGCCGGCGGCCTTCAGCGCCTCGCGCAGGCGCTCGCTCATCTCCGAGAGGAACGCCTCGCGCTCCTGGCGCTTGGACTGGATGCGCTGGGCGAGCGATGCATAGGCCTCGGGATCGAGCACCTTCAGGCTCCGGTCCTCGAGCTCGCGCTTGATGCCGGCCATGCCCAGCCGGTGCGCGAGCGGGGCGTAGATGTCGCGCGTCTCCTCGGCGATGCGGCGCGCGCGGTCGCCCTTCAGGAACTCGATCGTGCGCATGTTGTGCAGGCGGTCGGCGAGCTTGATGAAGATGACGCGCAGGTCTTTCGACATCGACAGCAGCATCTTGCGGAAGTTCTCGGCCTGGGCCGCCTCGCGGCTGTCGAAGTGGAGGCCGGAGAGCTTGGTCACGCCCTCGACCAGCGACGTGACCTCCTTGCCGAACGTCTTCTCCACGTCGGCGAGCGTGATGTCCGTGTCCTCGACCACGTCGTGCAGCAGGGTCGCGCACGCGAGCGTGGTGTCGATGCGATTCTCGAGGAGGTCGAGCAGGATCTTGCACACTTCCACGACGTGGGTCAGGTACGGCTGCCCCGAGTCGCGGCGCTGGTCGCCGTGCGCCTGGTCGGCGAAATCGAAGCACGCCCCGAGCCGGTCGCGGTCGACGCGCGGAGCCTTCTCCGCCACGGAGCTCATCAGCGCCGCGCGGAGCTCGGGATGCGGATGGCCCGCCGGGATGCGTTCGCTGCCGCTCAGGGGATGCGCGTCCCTTTCAGCTTCAACTGGACGCGCGACTCGCCCGACCACTCGTTGCGCGTGGGCACGAACGCGAGGTCCGCGCGGCCCGCGCGCGCGAGCAGCCGCGCCTGCTCGCCCATGCCGAAGCCGATGGCCTCGACCTCGCCGCTGTCGTCGCGCGCGGTGAGCCGCAGGTGCTTGCCGGAGCCCACCTCCTGCACCTGTTCCAGGCGCGCCTCGCGCATGCGGAACACCGGCTCGGGGTTGTCGAGCCCGTGCGGCGCCATGCGCTCGAGCCACTCCACCAGCTCCATGTCGCAGTCGGCAGCGCGCAGGTCGGCGTCCAGCTCCAGGCGCTGCACGAACTGGTCCGGCCGGTACTGCTCGCGCACCAGTCGCTCCAGGCGCTCGCGCAGCTCGGGCAGGCGATCGCGCTGCACCGTGAGCCCGGCCGCGAACGCGTGCCCGCCGTGCGCGAGCAGCAGGTCGCCGCAGCCATCCAGCAGCCGCGTCAGGTCGACGCCCGGAAGACTCCGGCCCGAGCCGCGCCCGCGCTCGCCGTCGAGCGCGACGAGGATCGTCGGCCGCTGGAAGCGCTCCACGAGCCGCGAGGCGACGATGCCGATCACGCCCGGATGCCAGCGATCCGACCACAGCAGGATCGAGCTGCAGTCGGGATAGCCCACCTCCTGCTCCACCTGCCGCGTCGCCTCGAGCAGCACCTGCTCGTCGAACTTCCGGCGCTGGACGTTGTCCTCCTCGAGGCTCTTGGCGATGGTCTCGGCCTCGTCGAGATCGCGCGCGAGCAGCAGTCGCAGGCCCTGCTCGGCGTTCCCCATGCGCCCGGCGGCGTTGATGCGGGGTGCGAGGACGAACGCGACGTGGCCGCTGGTGATGCGCTTGCCGCCGAGCGAGCTGACCGCGATCAGCGCCCGCAGCCCGAGCCGCGGCTCGTGGTTCAGCCGGTCGAGCCCCAGCCGCGCCAGCACGCGGTTCTCGCCCACGAGCGGCACCACGTCGGCGATGGTGCCGAGCGCCACCGCGTCGAGATAGCGCCGCGCGCGATCCAGGCCGCCGCGGCCGCGCAGCAGCCGCTCCACCAGCTTGAACGTCACGCCCACGCCGGCGAGCGACTTGAACGGGTAGGCACAACCCGGTCGCAACGGGTTCACGATCGCCACCGCGTCGGGCAGCCGCGCCGGCGGCTCGTGGTGATCGGTGATCACGGTGTCGATGCCGAGCGTGCGCGCGTGCGCCACCGCCTCGGTCGCGGTGATGCCGCAGTCCACGGTGACCACCAGCGTGCAGCCGCGGCGGTGAGCCTCGTCGATCGCGTCCGTGGTGAGCCCGTAGCCGTCGCGGATGCGGTGCGGGATGCGGAACTCGGCGCGTCCGCCCAGCTCCTCGAGGGTGCTGAAGAGCAGGAACGTGGAGGTGATGCCGTCGACGTCGTAGTCGCCGTGGACGAAGATGCGCTCGCCCGCCTCGACCGCGGCGAGGATGCGCTCGGCCGCGGCCTCGAGGTCGAGCATCCGCCCCGGCTCATGAAGATCCTCGAGCACGGGGTCCAGGAACCGGCGCGCCGCTTCCGTGCCTCCCACCCCGCGATTGACGAGCGCGTGGCCGAGCGCGAGCGGCGCCCCGAGCGAACGGGCGATCGAGCCGGCGGCCTCCGGGGCGTGGTTCGGATGCAGCACCCACTGCGGTGCGGCCGTGACGGTCGGCGCCATGTTCGGTCCTTGAGAGTGGGGTGTCGGAACGGCGATGGCACTGGCGATCCCGGCCACACCGCACGTTCCCGAGCCAATGTAGCGGCCCCAGCGCCGCGCGGGCAAGTGCTTACGGATTCAGGCGCTGGGCGATACGCGCGCGCAGCGAGGCGGCGCGCCCGTCGCTCGCCCCCGGGAGCGCCTCGGCGCGGCGGAGTGCTTCCTCCGCGCCAGGGGCATCGCCCAGACGCGAGCGCGTGTCGGCGACGCCGAGCCAGGCGTCGTAGGACTCGGGCGCCGAGGTGACCGCGCGCTCGAACGCCTCGCGAGCGAGCGGCACGTCGCCCGTGGCGATCGCCGCGCGGCCCAGGTCCCAGGCGAGGCCGGCGTCCTCGAGCAGTCGCCGGGATGCCTCGCGCAGCGGGGCCACGGCGCCGGCCGCATCCCCCGCCGCGAGCCGCGCCGCGCCCAGCGCGCCCTGGGCCGCGGGCTCGCCTGGATGCGCGGCCACGAGCGAATCGCCTGCGGCGACCGCCTCCGAGGGCCGCGCGAGCCGGGCGAGCGCCCGCACGCGGATGACGCCGCCCGCGAGGCTCGCGGGCTCGAGCGCGCAGGCGCGCTCGGAGAACGCCAGCGCCTCGTCCATGCGCCCGGAGCGGTACGCCAGCGACGCGCGTGCGATCGGAGGCCCGGCGCTCGCGGGCGCGACCTGTTCCGCGCGCGTGATCCAGGTGAGTGCCTCGCGCTCGCGGCCCTCGCTGGAGAGCAGGTCCGCGAGCCCGAGCATTGCATCGATGTCGCGCGGCCGCACCTCTGCGACGCGGCGGATGCGCGACTCCTCATCCGCCCATGCCGCGATCGGCGCCAGCGCGCACGCGGCTTGGATCGCAGCCCAGCCCGCGATCGCGCCCGCGGCGAGCGCACGACGCGACCCGGGCACACGCGCGGCAAGTGCGGCGAAGCCGAGCGCCAGGCCCGCGATCGGCAGCGCCAGCGCGCGCTCCGCGAAGCGCACCCCGGCTTCGAGCAGCGACGCTCCCGCGACCGGAAGCAGCGGCAGGAAGAGCAGCGCCAGCGGCAGCAGCAGCGCCACGCGCCTCTTGGCGAGCCACGCCGCGAGCGTGGCCACGGCCATGAGCCCCGCCCACGCGAACATCGCGAGTGCCACGCCGGGCGGCTGCCAGAGATCGAGCAGCGGCGAGTGCGGCGCCCACGGTGCGAGCCACGCCAGGTGCGCCCAGACGAGGGCGGCCACGCCCGCCGCAGCACCCGGGTCCGCCGCTCGCGTCGAGCCCGCGACCACGGCGCGGTGCGCCACGGCCCACACCGCGACCACGACCAGCGACGGCCACGCCGCGCGCCATGCGGCGCGCCCCGCGCGCGTGTCGGCACCATCGATCGCGTCCGCCGCCAGGAGCAGCGGCAGCACCAACGCCGACTCCTTGGAGAGCAGTGCCAGCGCGGTGCACGCGAGCGAGCCCGCTCCGAGGACGCGGGTGCCGCGCTCGCGGTGCAGGCGCGCGAGCAGCAGTGCCGCGAGCGTGAACAGCGCCGCGAACGCGTCCGTGCGGCCCGCGATCCAAGCCACCGCCTCGCTCATCGCCGGCGCGCTCGCGTACACCAGGCCGGCCGCGAGCGAGACGCCGCGCGGGGCGCCGCGCGCCAGCGCCAGGCGCGCGAGCAGCGCCGAGGCCACGGCGTGCGCGAGCACGTTCCCCAGGTGGAACGCCCACGGCTGCCATCCCGAGAGCACGCCGTCCACGCGGTAGCTGAGCGTCACCAGCGGCCGCCACATGCCCGTGCCGCCGCCGGTCGCGATCCAGAAGTCCTGCACCAGCGTCTGCGGCCACGCCGGCCCCTGGAGCGCCGCGTGGCGCACGATCAGGTCGAG
>DATLUU010000333.1:0-2454 GCA_035577885.1 Verrucomicrobiia bacterium | reverse complement strand
CGGAAGCGCTTCGCCTCGTGCGTGGCGAGGAACGCCGAGATGTAGCCGCCCTGGCTCCAGCCCATGACGCCGACGCGGTTCGAGTCCGCGAGCCCCGCGCGAGCGAGCGACTCGATGCCGCTGACCACGTCCCAGGCATCGCCCACACCCAGGTTGCGGACGTTCAATGCCCGGAACGCGGCGCCGTACCCGGCGCTGCCTCGATAGTTGGGCTCGAGCACGAGCGCGCCCTTCGCGAGCCAGTGCTCGACCGGGTAGACGTACGTGGCCGCGAACCGGCTCGGGCGCGACACACCGGTGGGCCCGCCGTGGATCACCACCAGCAGCGGCCGCCTCGTGCCGGGCTTCCACCCCTGCGGTTTGCGCAGCACGCCCTCGATGCGCGCGCCGTCGCGGCTCGTCCAGTGCACGACCTCGCTGGTGCCGAGCGTCCAGCCCTGGAGCTGGTCGGAGAGCCGCGTGAGCGCACGCCCCGGCTCGCCCGCGCGCGCGAACCACACCTCGGGATAGTGCGTCGCGTCGCCGGCGATGAAGGTCATGAACCGGCCGTCGCGCGAGAGGTTCCATCCCGTTCCCGTCCAGCCGTCGGCGGGCAGCACGCGCGTGACCTGGCCCGATGCGGGATCCAACCGATGGAGATAGGCGCCGGTGGTGATGTTCGCCGCGAGCCAGATCCCGGCCGGCGTCCACGCCACGAGCGAGGCGTCCTCGTCGAACTCGCGCGTGAGCACGCTCGGCGTGCCGCCGCCCGCGGGCACCGTGGCGATCATGCCGTTCGCGTAGTAGAAGTCCGGGCTCTGCGCCGCGGTCTCGAACGCGATCCGCGTGCCGTCGGGCGACCACACCGGGTGGGCGTCGGGCCCGCGCCAGGTGACGAGCGGCGTCACCTTCCCCGAGGCCACGTCCACAACCGAGATGTCCTTGGTGCTGTCCACGGCGAGCGCATCGTGCGCCTGGTGGTCGAACGCGATCCTCGCGCCGTCCGGCGACCAGCTGAAGTCGCCCACGGCCCAGTCCGCCTTCGTGAGCCGTCTGCCCTTCGCGGCGCCGAGCGCGTGCACCCAGAGGTTGGCGTAGCCGCGGTCGTCGTCACGCTCGAGGTCGCCGTAGCGCTTGTCGCGGGCCTTGCGCACGGAGTCGGCCACGTCCGCGGCGACGAACGCCACGCTCTCGCCGTCCGGCGACCACGCGAACGCGGTCACGCCCTCGTCGTTCGCGGTCACCTTCTCCGCCTCGCCGCCGCGCATGTCCAGCATCCACACCTGGCGCTTCTCGGCGCGCTCGGAGAGGAACGCGAGCTTCGAGCCGTCGGGCGACCACGCCGGCGAGCTGTTCGACTTGGGACCGAACGTGAGCTGGCGGGTACGACCGCTGGCGACGTCGGCGAGCCAGACCTGGGTGACGAACGCGTTCCCCACCATGTCGGTGTCCCGCACCGCGTAGGCGACGAAGCGCCCGTCCGGCGAGACATTGGGGCTGCTCACCCGACGCAGCGACAGCATCTGGTCGATCGTGGGCTCCGCGGCGCGCGCGGCGAACGACACGAACGGCAGCGCGGCCGCGAGGATCGCGGCGAATCGAGCACGTCGGCGGTGGATGGGTGGGATCACGAGGCCTCCGGTGAGTGGGAACGCCGAAGTTGGGGATGGTGCCCCAAATGAGAGAGCCACGCCAAAGTGAACCTGCGAGCACTCTGCCTGAACCGGCTCGCGGATGTTGCGAACGGCGCGCACGGCGCGTGCACCATGCGAATTGAGACGCTCGCGAGAGGCCCCGCGGACATGATCTCGAGCCGCCCGGTACGGCCACATCCTCTTGCCTCGCAGCGTATTCGCAGAGGCCGCACCCACGCGCTCGAGTGCAACTGCGTCGGAACAACGGCTCGCGGCGACTTGCATGGCCCGTCGCTTGCAAAACTTGTCAGGCAGGTCCCAGTCCCCAAGAGGGTCTTCATGTCCGAATCGCGCGGTTTCACGCTTCTCGAGCTCGTGTGGTCACTCGTCATCGTCGGCATCGTGATGGCGCTGGCCATGCCCGGCTACGGGAAGTTCCGGGAATCCATGTCGCTCAAGCAGGCGAACGCCCAGGTGCTCCAGGACGTGCGCCGAGCCCGGCAGCTCTCGGTCACGCGCCACGCGCCCGTGGTCGTGCGCTTCGGCGCCCCGCCCTCGGTCTCCAACATCACCAGCTACACGATCCACGTGGACAGGAACGGCAACAACAAGATCGAGCCCAACGAGATGGTCACGGTGCGCAACCTGCCCACCGGGACGCAGCTCAGTGCCGTGACCCTCACGCCCGTCGATTCGCTCCGCTTCGACGCTGCCGGCCTGCTCCTGCAGACGACCGCGGGCACGCCGGGCGGACTCATGATCCTCTCCAACCGTGCGAACCGCCGAGACACCCTGATGGTCTCGGCCGCGGGAGTCTGCTACCAGCCATGATGTTCTCCCC
>DATLUU010000332.1:0-3471 GCA_035577885.1 Verrucomicrobiia bacterium | reverse complement strand
TACTGCTGGTCCATGAACGGATAGAGCGGATTCTTGAGCAGCGTCTCGTTGAAATACCCGAGGTTCCAGACGAGGCTCTGCTTCGGCAGGTATCCCATCCAGCGGATGCCATCGTTCTGGATCGGGATGGTCATGTCCTCGATCGCAGTGCGCTCCATACCCATGATCGAGGCCCCGGACATGTGCTTGATCATGGACGTGCCGAGCTTCGTGCGGCCGATGAAGAGATGCCCCCAGATCTCGGGGACCGCGACGATGATGCCGGTCTCCCGGAACAGCCATTGATCGTTGAGGCCGTCGCGCATGTACCCGACCTTCCATTCGAGCAAGCGCTTGGACCTGGGGAAGGTTCCGGAGGCGAGCAGTCGGACGTCGCGCCATTTCGAATCGGGACTCTTCAGATCGCCCCACTGGGTGACGCTGCCAGCGTCCTGGTTGTACCCGACGACGTCGTACATGGCGTTGTATCCGAAATGGAGCGTGTAACTCTCGCCCTTGTAGTCATTCCAATTGATCAGCTTCTGGTCGTACGGGGGACGCGGCGCGTCCGCCTCGGCCGCCTCGACCGTACTGTCGATCGTGGCGCTCGCCGCGGACACCTGCTCCTGCGCCTGGGCACGAGCAACGCCGGTCAGGAGGGGCAGCAGCGAGAGGACGAGCATCGGCGCGACTGCGCCGATGCCCGTGAGGATCGATTTCCTGCGCCATGTGGCGCGGGTCCGAACGATCGCGCGTATCATCTAGTACCGGTCGAAGTAGCCCTGGATGGCCTTCGCGTCCTTGGTCTTCAAGAGCGCCAGCTGCAGCAGGACGCGCGACTTCGCCGGGTTCAGCTCCATCGACGCCACGGTGCCGATCTGGTCGTCGTTCAGCTCGATGTTGCGGCGGATGATGCCGCCATTCGTGCGCGAGGAGCGCACCACGACGACGCCCTTCGCGATCGCCGCCTTGAGCGCGTCGACCGAGGGCGCGGTCATGTTGCCGTCGCCCACGCCGGCGATCACGAGGCCTTTGGCGCCGTGCTCGACGGCCGACGTGATCATGTCCGGCGACATGTTCGCGTGCGCGTAGATGATGTCGACGCGGGGGAGCGCCGTCACGCCCTCGATCCGGAACTCGCTCTTCGCCGTGTTCACGCACGTGGGCACGCGATACCACGACTGCTTGCCGAACAGCGTCGCGCCGACCAATCCGGCCTCGCCCGACGCCATGGTGCCGACGTCGGTCGTGTGCGTCTTGACGATGTCGTGGCCGGAGTGGATGTCGTCATCCACGGTCACCAGGACGCCGCGGCCCTTCGCCGTGGGATCGGCCGCGATCGCTACCGCGTTGTAGATGTTGAGCGGTCCGTCCGCGCTCATCGCCGTCGAAGGCCGCATCGAGCCCGTGAGCACGACCGGCTTGGCGCTGTTGACCACCAGGTTCAGGAAATAGGACGTCTCTTCCATGGTGTCGGTGCCGTGCGTGATGGCGATGCCCGCGACGTCCGGCTTCGCCAGGATCTCGTTCACGCGCTTCGCGAGCTTCAGCCACACCTCGTCGTTCATGTCCTGGCTGCCGATGCTCGCGATCTGCTCGCCGCTCACGTCGGCGATGTCCTTCAACTGCGGGACGGCCGCGATCAGCGCGTCTACGGCCACGGCGCCCGACTGATAGCCCGCGGACGTTCCCGACGCCGCCGAGCCAGCGATGGTGCCGCCGGTGGCGAGGATGACGACCTTGGGCTTCTTGCCCTGTGCCGCTCCGGTCTGGCAGTTGGCCAGGGTGAGCACACCCATGAGCAACCAGAACAACCCCTTGCGTGATGTCATGACCGCCACTCCTGTCTGGTGGATGATCGTTCCGCCGGCCTCAGTGCTTGTACTTGCTCTTGTCCAGGTTCGTGAGCTTGATCGGGTCCAGGAGGTCCTTGATCTGGTCCTCGGTCAGGACCTTCTTCTCGCGGATGACCTCGAGGATGCCCTTGCCACTCTTGTACGCCTCGTTTGCCAGCTCAGTCGCCTTCTCGTAGCCGAGCACGGGATTGAGCGCGGTCACGATGCCGACCGTGGTCTCCATGTAGTGCGCGAGCACCTTCTCATCCACGGTGATGCCGTCCACGCACTTGGTGCGCAGCGCCATCGACGTGGTGTAGAGGAGGTGCTGCGACTCGATGTCTGCCAGCCCGTTCAGCGGTTCGTAGGCGTTGAGCTGCAACTGCCCGCTGTGCGACGCCAGCGACACCGCGACATCGTTGGCGATGACGCGGAACGCCACGACCCCCATGACCTCGGGCATCACCGGGTTCACCTTGCCGGGCATGATCGACGAGCCCGGCTGCATCGCCGGCAGGTCGATCTCGTTGAGGCCCGCGCGCGGTCCCGACGCGAGCAAGATCAGGTCGCTCGAGATCTTCGCGAGCTTGATGGCCGTGCTCTTGAGCGCGGACGAATAGACGACGAAACCCTGCTGGTCCCAGGTCGCCGAGATCATGTCGGACGCCATCACGATCGGCTTGCCCGTGAGCTTGGCCAGCTCCTCGGCGCACTTCTCGGCGTAGCCCTTCGGCACGTTGATCCCGGTGCCGATCGCGGTCGCGCCCATGTTCTCCGCGTAGAGGTACTTCTCGGCGTCCTTGAGCAGCTGGATCTCGCTCTCGATCGAGAACGCAAACGCGTGGAACTCCTGGCCCACGGTCATGGGCACGGCGTCCTGGAGCTCGGTGCGCCCCATCTTCACCACTTCCAGGTACTGGTTCCCCTTGGCGTGGAACGCGTCGGCCAGCTTCTGCAGCTCGTCGACGAGCTTCGCGTTCCGGAGGATCAGCGCCACCTTGATCGCGGTGGGGTAGGAGTCGTTCGTCGACTGCGACATGTTCAAGTCGTCGTGCGGCTCCAGGTACTGGTACTCGCCCTTCTTGTGCCCGCCCATCTCCAGCCCGACGTTCGCCAGCACCTCGTTCGCGTTCATGTTCGTCGACGTGCCGGCGCCGCCCTGGTACCAGTCGACCATGAACTGGTCGTGGTACTTGCCGTCCATGACCGCCTTGCACGCCTTCTCGATCATGGCCAGCCGCTCGGGCTTCATCGCGCCCACCGCGGTGTTCGCCCGGGCCGCGGCCAGCTTCACGATGGCCCACGCTTCGACGTAGCCCGGGTAACGGTTGATCGAGATGCCGGAGAGCTGGAAGTTCTCCAGCGCGCGGGCCGTCTGCACGCCGTAGTAGGCGTCGGCGGGCACGTCCTTGTCGCCGAGCAGGTCGTGCTCCTTGCGCGTCTTGGCCGCCGTGCTGGCGGCCGCCGTCGTCGTGGCAGGCTTCTTCGAACTGGACGTCTTCTGCGCGCCCGCCGGCGAGGCGAGCGCGCAGAGCATCAACAGCAGCACGGCGGCCGTGCACGACCGTCGCGAGCGAAGCATCGGGACCACCACCCCAGACATGGAAACCTCCCGGGGCCGGTGGCCCCTCGGAAACGCGGCCGGCCCGATCAGTGA
>DATLUU010000331.1:0-6783 GCA_035577885.1 Verrucomicrobiia bacterium | reverse complement strand
AGAACAAGGCGACCATCCTCGACCCCGAATCCGAGACACCGGAGAAGGTCCTGGAGGCCGCCGAGACCTGTCCGTGCTCGGCCATCGTCGTGATGGACGACGAGGGCGAGACCGTCTTTCCGTGAGCCGGCCGGCGGCCGGTCCGCCGCCGAGGCTCCGGGTTCGCGAGACGCCGTGGCGGCTCGCCGTGTGCCGGTTCGCACCCGACGCGCCGCTGCCCGCGTGGGTGCTGCACGCCTCGGCCGAGTTCTGGTCGATCACGCGCACGCCGCACGAGCTCTCGGTCGTCTGCAGCGAGGACGATCTCCCCCCCTCGGTGGCGGAGAACGTCGAGCGTGACTGGCGCGCGTTCGAGGTCGTGGGCCCGCTGCCGTTCGGCCTCACCGGGGTCGTGAGCGGGCTCACCGCGCCGCTCGCCGCGGCGGGCATCCCGGTGTTCGTCGTCAGCACGTACGACACCGACTACGTGCTGGTGAAGGCGGTCGACTTCGTGAAGTCGCACGGCGTGCTCGCCGGCGCCCACGAGATCATCCGCTAGCGCAGCGCGGCCGACTCCGCCGGGGGTTCGGTGACCGCGCCGCCCACTCCGCGCCGGGACGCCTTCGCGCGCTTCCACGAGAAACGTTCCTGGAGCCGCGCGAGGTACGTGTAGAAGACGGGGGTCACGTACAGCGTGATCAGCTGCGAGAACGCGAGCCCGCCGACCACGGCCAGGCCGAGCGGCCGCCGCGATTCCGCGCCCGCGCCCCAGCCGATCGCGATGGGCAGCGTGCCCATGAGCGCCGCCATCGTGGTCATCATGATCGGCCGGAAGCGCACGAGGCACGCCTCGACGATGGCGTCGCTCGGGCTCTTGCCCTCCTCGCGCTCCGCCGCGATCGCGAAGTCGATCATCATGACCGCGTTCTTCTTCACCAGCCCGATCAGCATGATCACGCCGACGAACGCGTACACCGACAGGTCGGTGCGGAAGATCACCAGCGTCAGCAGCGCGCCGAAGCCGGCGAACGGCAGCCCGGAGAGGATCGTGATCGGGTGGACGAAGCTCTCGTAGAGGATGCCGAGCACCAGGTAGATGACGAGCACGGCGATCAACAGCAGCAGCGTCAGCCCCTGCTGGCTGGCCTGGAACGCCTGCGCCGTGCCCGCGAACGCGGTGCTGATGTCGCTCGAGAGCGTCTGCCGCGCGGCGGCCTGGATCTGCGACACGCCCTCGGAGAGCCCGGTGCCCTGCTTGACGTCGAACGACAGCGTCACCGCCGGCACCTGCCCGGAGTGGCTGACGCTCAGTGGGCCCAGGCCAGCGGTCAGCTTCGCCACCGCGCCGATCGGCACCAGCCCGCCCTTGCTCGAGCGCACGTTCAGGAGCTGGAGCGCGGAGACGTCGCGCTGGTACTGGGGCAGCAGCTCCATGACGACCCAGTACTGGTTCGTGGGCGTGAAGATCGTCGACACCTGGCGCGAGCCGTAAGCGTCGTAGAGCGCCTCGTCCACGTCGCGCGGGGAGACTCCGAGCACCGCGGCGCGTTCCCGGTCCAGGTCGACGAGGATCTCGGGGTTCTTGATCTGCAGGTCGCTGGTGACGTTTTCGAGCGCCGGCAGCGTCTTCAGCTTCGCCTCGAGCTTCGTCGCGTTGTCGTAGAGCGAGGCGAGATCGGTGCCGGTGAGCGTGTACTGGTACTGGCTCTTCGCGAACCGGCTGCCGATGCGCACGGGCGGCGGGTTCTGGACGTACACGCGCATGCCCGGCACGGCGTTCAGCTTCGGCGTCAACGCGCGCGCGATCTGGTCCGCCGACAGCTGGCGCTGGCTTCGAGGCTTGAGCCTCAGGAACATGCGACCCTGGTTCGAGCTCGTGCCGCCGCCACCGCCGCCCACCGACGACATGAAGCCCTCGATGTTCGGGTCCTTCTGGATGATCGCGGCGATCTGTTGCTGGTGGCGCACCATCGACTCGAACGACGTGCCCTCCGCGGTCTCGGTCGTGGCCGTCAACTGGTCGATGTCCTCGCTGGGGATGAACCCCTTCGGGATCCAGTGGAACAGCAGCACCGTGCCGACGAGGATGCCGGCCGAGAACAGGAGCGCGGTGCGGCGATGGTGCATGACCCAGCCCAGGCTCTTCTCGTAGGCCTTGAGTCCGGACTGGAACGCGGCCTCGCTCGCGCGCAGGACCGGCGATCTCGACTCGTGGTGGCCCGCGCGCAGGAACCGGCTCGCCATCATCGGCGTCAGCGTCAGCGACACGAAGCCGGAGACCAGGATCGCGACGCTGATGACGATCGCGAATTCGTGGAACAGCCGCCCGAGCAGCCCGCCCATGAACAACACCGGGATGAACACGGCCACGAGCGAGAGGGTCATGGACAGGATCGTGAACCCGATCTCGGCCGAGCCGTCGAGGGCCGCCTGCAGCGGTGGCTTCCCCATCTCCATGTGGCGGACGCAGTTCTCGAGCATGACGATGGCGTCGTCGACGACGAAGCCCACCGACAGCGTCAGCGCCATCAGCGACAGGTTGTCGAGGCTGAAGCCGAACTGCTTCATCACCGCGAACGTGCCGAGGATCGAGAGCGGCAGCGCCAGGCTGGGGATGACCGTGGCCGAGGCGTTTCGCAGGAACAGGAAGATGACGATGATCACGAGCAGCAGCGTGATGAGCAGCGTCACCTGCACGTCGTTCACCGAGTGACGGATCGAGATCGAGCGGTCGTTGAGCGTCTCGATGCGCACCGAGCCGGGCAGCTGGGGCCGGATCTTCTCCACCATCGCGTGCACGGCGTCGGCGACTCTCACCGTGTTCGTACCCGGCTGGCGGTTGATCGCGAGCACGACCGAGCGGCGGCCGTTGAACCAGCTGGCGACGTGCGTGTCCTGCACGCCGTCCACCACCTGGCCCAGATCGCCGAGGCGCACCGGCGCGCCGTCGATGTTCTTGATGACGAGGTCACGGAACTCCGCCGCGGACTGGAGCTGGGAGTTGGACTGGACGGTGAGCGCCTTGTCCGAGCCCCACAGCACGCCGGTCGGCAGGTTGACGTTGCCGTCGCCGATGGCGTCCGAGACCTGGTCGATGCCGACGCCGCGCGAGGCGAGCGCCTGCGGGTCGAGCTGGATGCGAACGGCGTACTTCTGCGAGCCGAACACCTGCACCTGCGCCACGCCGTCCACGGTCGAGAGCCGCTGGCCGATCGTCGTCTGCGCGTACTCGTCGAGCTTCGAGAGCGGCAGCAGATCGGACGTGAGCGCCAGGAACAGGATCGGCGAGTCGGCCGGGTTCGACTTCTGGTAGCTCGGGGGCAGGATGTCCTGTGGCAGCTGGCGCAGCGTCTGCGAGATCGCGGCCTGGACGTCCTGCGCGGCGGCATCGATGTTGCGCGAGAGCACGAACTGCAGCGTGATGTTCGTGCTTCCCAACCCCGAGTTGGATGTCATCACGTCGAGGCCGGGGATGGTCGTGAACTGCTTCTCGAGCGGCGTCGCCACGGAGGCCGCCATGGTCTGCGGGCTCGCGCCCGGCAGGCTCGCGCGCACGCTGATCACCGGGTAGTCGACGTTCGGCAGGTCGCTCACCGGCAGCTGCGGGTAGGCGAAGGCGCCGAACAGCACGACGCCGATCATCGTCAGCGTCGTGGCAATGGGTCGCTTGATGAAGGGTTCGCTCAGGTTCATCGCTGCGTTTCGCTGGAGACCGGGGCGCTGCCGCCACCCGTGTGCGCTCCGCCGGCCGCAGCCTGGCGGTTGGCACCGTTCGCCCCGGGTTTGCCGGGCGCGCCTGCCTGCTTCCCGTTTCCTGTCTCGCCGCCCGCGCGCTGCTCGCCACCGCCGGCGCCGCCGGGCATGCGGATCAGCGCCTTGGCGCCCGGCGACAGGCGGACCTGCCCATCCGTCACCACGGTCTCGCCGGGCTGGATGCCGCTCGCGACGACGCTCAGGTCCTGCCAGCTCCGCATCACGTTGACGGGGCGCATCTCCACGGTGGTATCGGACTTCACCACGTAGATGTAGGAGCCCGACTGCGAGTTGTTCACCGCCGCGGTCGGCACCACCGTCGCGCCCTGCTGCTCGTGGAGCTTGAGCCGCACGCGCACGAACGCGCCCGGCCACAGGGAGGCGTCCTGGTTCGGGAACTCGCCCTTCAGGAGCAGCGTGCCGCTCGCCGCGTCCACCTGGTTGTCGACGAACGCGAGCGCGCCCTCGGCGCTGGCGGAGTCCGTGTCGTCGTGGACCACGTACACGCTCACGTCGCGGCGCTGTTCGCCCTGCAGCTCGCTCATGTCGCCCTGCGGGATCGTGAAGCGCACACGGATCGGACGCAGCTGGTTGATCGTCACCACCGACGAGGCCGCCTCGTTCGCGCGCACGACGTCGCCCACGTGCACGTTGAGCTTGCCGGTGCGGCCCGAGATCGGCGCGCGCACGGTGGCGTGCGCCAGGTCGAGCGCCGCGCGCGCATGGCTCGCGGAGTCGGCGACCGCGGTGGCGATGGCGGACTCGGCGGCCGAGCGCGCGTCGTCCACCTCGCCGTTCGAGACCAGCTGCTGCCTGGCGAGCGCCTGTGTGCGCTCCCAGTTGCGCTGCGCGGTGCGCGCCTGCGCGCGGTCGCGCTCGAGCAGCGCCGCGGTGCGCGCGAACTCGGTCTCGAACACGGTCTTGTCCAGCTCCACCAGCACCTGGCCCGCGCGCACGTCGTCGCCCTCGCGGAACGCGATGCGCGTCACCATGCCACCCACCTGCGGCAGCACGTCGGCCGATGCGATCGGCTCCACGGTGCCGGTGGCGTCCAGCTCGTACGGCACGCTGCGCGTCTCGGCGGTCGCGACGGTGACCGGCACGCGGCCGCCGCGGCGCTCCGGCGCCTGCGCGCAGCCGGCGACCACGACGACGAGGGTGGCGAGGGCCGCGATCGAGCGGCGAATGGCGGGAGCGCGCATGCGGGGTTGGCTTCCCTTGAAACGGGTACGAGGTCGGCGCCGGCGGTTCCGCCCGCGCCCGCGAAGTGCCTCACGGTAGGCTTCTCGATTCAAGCACGCGTCCGGGGGTGCAGCAACGGCTGCGGTGCGACATTTTGTGGCGGATGTGTGGCAACCGGGCGGGGTGCGGGCTACCGACGCCGCAGAACGGTCAACGGCCGCGCCCTTGACGCTCGCGGAACATCCGGTTCGCGCGCGTCCACCCGAGAACGACCACGCAGATCGCACCGGCGCCGGCCGCCAGACTCCATGCGATCTCGAACGCCATGTCGCGAACGCCCGCGACCTGGAGCACGATCGTGAGCAGCGTCATGCACACGCCGAAGATCACGAAGTCGCGGCCGCTCGCCGCGTTCGCGTCGTACCAGACCTGATCGTCCTTGTACGTGGCCGGCACGCGCAGCCCATAGAGCGGATTCGGCGGGACGCGGCGCAGGATCAGCGGGATCGCAAGCAGCACGAGCAGTGAGCTGATGATCGCGTGGACCAGGATGGGACCGGGCATGGAGCACCTCCTTCGAGAACCCGATGCTACACCCGCGTCGCGCCGACGATGCCGAACGGCGGGTGGTAGACGACGTCGGTGCCGTGCGCGAGCACGCCGAGCGAGCGGCGCGCGTCGGCGGGCGCGTCGAGCAGCAGCCGCTTGCCTTCGTCGCACGCGGCCTGCGCCACGCCGCAGCGGGCACAGGCGTCGAGCCACGAGCGGCCGGCCTCGAGCTCCACGACCGGCTGGTCGTCCCAGTCGCGGCGGAAGCCTGCCTGCGCCAGCTGCTCTCCCCACGCGGCGGGCGTGAGCAGCGTCACCGGGCACGGCGCCAGCAGCGCTTCGAGCGCGAGCAGCACGCGGTCGACGGCGGGATCGCCGGTGGCCATCACGTCGCAGATCGCGACGCGGCCGCCGCGGCGGAGCACGCGCTGCATCTCCGCGGCCGCGGCCGCGGGCAAGCCGAAGAGCCGCGCCGCATGCCGGCACGCGATCAGGTCGAAGCTGCCGTTCCGGAACGGCAGCGACGACGCATCGCCCGCCGCGCGCGGCGGCACGAGCCGCTCGGCGCGGCGCGACTCGAGCGCGGCCGCGCGCAGCATCGCCGGCGAGAGATCGCAGAGCACGACGCGCTTCACGAACGGTCCCGCGGCGCGGGCCATGGCGCCGGGGCCGGAGCCGAGGTCGAGCAGCACCTCGTCGGCGACGGGCTCCAGCCGCTCGAGCACGCGGTGGCGCGTCTCGCCGCGCACCAGCTCGGGCCACAGGGCGTACGACGTCGCGCGAGCGTCGAACGCTTCGCGCACCCCCGTCAGCCGATCAACCGCCACCCGCACCGACCGGCGCGCTGCCCTCGCGGTAGCTGGCCATGATCGAGTCGAGCACGCTCTTCGGCGGGCGCACGCGTTCGAGCGGCAGCGTCGCCAGCGGCTCGTCGATCATCTGCATCTCCTGGTCGAACCGGTGCGTGCCCGTGTTCACGTAGAGCAGCCCGGTCAGGAGCTTCATCTCGTCGCGCGCGTCGCGGATGACCTGGATGGCGTGCGTCGGGTTGGTGGGGTCGTAGTCCTCGGCCAGCTTCTTCAGGTAGACGTGCGAGCCGTCCGGCATCGTCACCTCGCGGGTGGTGCCGGGCTCGTAGTCCACGGTGATGTCCTCGAAGTAGGGCACGTACTCGATGTCGTGGAGCGGCGCGTCGTGCTCCTTCACCGCGGCGTAGCTCTTGGTCGAGCCCTCGTGGTCCGCGAACGTCACGCACGGGCTGATGACATCGATCACCGCCGTGCCCGGGTGCGCGAACGCGGCCTTCAGCAGCGGCCGGAG
>DATLUU010000330.1:0-9983 GCA_035577885.1 Verrucomicrobiia bacterium | reverse complement strand
GCGAAGGATCTCGCGCGCGATCACCATGCGTTGGATCTCGCTCGTGCCCTCGCCGATCTCCATCAGCTTGACGTCGCGGTGCATGCGCTCCACCGGCAGGTCGCGGCAGTAGCCGATTCCGCCGTGGACCTGGATCGACTTGTCGGTCACCCAGTTGCCGACCTCGCTCGCGAACAGCTTCGCCATCGAGGCCTCCTTCGTGAACTCGCGACCGGCGTCGCGCAGCATGGCGGCGTGGTAGACGAGGTGGCGCGCGGCCTCGATCTGCGTCCCCATGTCGGCGAGCATGAATTGGATGCCCTGGAAATTGGAGATCGCCTGACCGAACTGGTGGCGCACCTTCGAGTATTCCACCGCGTGTTCGAACGAGCCCTGGGCGATCCCGAGCGCCAGCGCGCCGATCGAGATGCGGCCGCCGGTGAGCGTCTTCATGAACGTCTTGAAGCCGCCCGTCGGCTCGCCCAGCAACTGATCGGCGGGCACCATGCAGTCCTCGAACACGACCTCGACCGTGTCCGAGCCGCGCAGGCCCATCTTCTTCTCCTTCTTGCCCACGCGGAAGCCCGGCGTCGCGGTGTCCATGATGAACGCCGAGATGCCGTTCGCGCCGCTCGCGGGATCGGTCACCGCGGTGAACGTGATGTATTTCGCATAGCTCGCGTTGGTGATGTAGATCTTGGAGCCGTTCACGCGATAGCAGTCGCCCTGCTTCACCGCGCGCGTCTGCGTGCCGGCGGCGTCGGAGCCGGCATTGGGCTCGGTCAACCCGAACGCGCCGAGCGCCTCGCCCTTCGCCATGGGCACGAGGAAACGCTGCTTCTGCGCCTCGCTGCCCGCGCCGTAGACCGGTCCGCAGCCGAGCGACACGTGCGCCGCGAGCGTGATCGCCGTGGACGCGCACACGCGCGCCACCTCCTCGACCGCGATCGCATACGACAGCGTGTCCATGCCCGCGCCGCCGTACTTCTCGGGGTACGGCAGGCCCAGGAGCCCCAGCTCGGCCATCTGCTTCACGGCCTCGTGCGGGAACGTCTCGGTCTCGTCCAGCTCGCGCGCCCGCGGCGCGACCACGTCCTCGGCGAAGCGCCGGACCATGTCGCGGACCTGAACGTGCTCTTCCTTCAACATCAGCAGCATGCAGAGGACTCCGGAGGGCGCGCGGCGCGGCGCCGTGGCGGCACCCGGGATGCGGGCGCCGCAATGTGCGTGGGTCGGGAAGCGGCGAAGACCTTACCCGATTCCACCGCCACCCGGCGAACCGGGGCGCGATCCCGGCGATGTCTACCGACTCAACGAGTCCATCTGCGACGCGTACCTCGCGCTCTTGCCCGAGAGCTCGAGCGCACGGCCCACGGTGGTGGCGCCCGGCAGCGACGAACGGGCGATCGCGGAGTCGCGCTGCGCCTCGGTCAGCGTGCTCGCCGGCCTGGGCGTGGCCGAATGCCCGGAGCAGCCGGCGATCGAGAGCAGTACCAGCAGGGCGGCGAAGACAATGCGATTCGTCATGGTATGGCCTCCGCGCGCACGGCGGGTGCCAGGTCCGCACGCTCGTCATCGTCCACGGTTCCGTTGGCGCGGTGCAGCACCTCGAGCGCGGCGCGCGCGACACAGCGCCCCGCCTCCTCCCACGGGTAGGCGTAAGCGCCGCCAGGGAGTTTGTGGCTCGGCACCACGACGCGCTTCGCATCGGGGAAATAGACCGCGAACTTGAGCGGCGCGCCGGGCTGGCGCGCGACGGCGTCGCCGGGCGCGGTCGCCGCGGCGACGATGGTGAGCCCGCGCGCGGCGCGGTAGTCGGTGGCTCGCGGCCGCGGCGTCGGGTCCGACGACTTCTGCTTGTTCTGCGTGATCACCACCGGCGGCGGCAGCCCGATGGTGATGTCCAGGGCCCAGGACGCATCGGGGTCCGCCAGGTCCACGAGGCGGAAATGGTTCCGACGCTCGCCGGAGCTCTTCCACGACTCGCCGTCGCGCCGCTCCCACATCAGCTCGGCGGCGTCGAACTCCTGCTCGAACGCGTCCATGAACACGTCGCGACTCGCCGAGTCAGCGGGCGCGCCGGTGAACGACTGGAGCGTGACCACGATCGTCGGGCTCTCTGCCGCCCGCGCCCCGCCCGCGCACAGGAGCAGCAGCAACGCCGCCTCGAATCCGTACATCCGCCTGCTCATCGAGCCTCCAGCTTCCCAGGCACCACCGCCTCGAGAGGTGCGCTCTCGATCAGCCGGCGCCCCAGCTCACGCGCGCGCGCGAGCAATTCCGCGGGCGCCGTGCCCAGGTCGTTATCGGCATGTTGCCACGCCAGGGTTTCCTCCCATTTTGCCCCCACCCACTTGAGGAACCCGCGCACGCTGCGCTCCGCGAGGTCATAACGATGTTCAGTGCTGCAGGCGGTCACGAACGCGGCCCGCCGCGTGCGCGCCCACTTGGGGACACAGTCCTGGGAACCGTCGCCGAGCGTCACCAGCGGCGTGATGCAATTGCAGCGGTCGATCAGCAGCTTCAGGGGCCCGCTCACGGTGTCGAAGTAGACCGGCGAGCCGACCACGACGGCGTGCGCGCGCTCGAGCAGCGCGTAGACGCGGTCCATGTCGTCGTGGAAGATGCAGTAGCCGGGCGTGGCGTCGGGGCCACAGGCGATGCAGGGCTTGATCGCGAGCGCGTACGCGCGCACGTGCTCGGCGTCGCCGCCGGCCGCGCGCGCGCCGTCGCAGGCGGCGACGAGCAGCTTGTGCACGCTCGAGCCCTCGAGCGCGCTGCCGTCGAGCGCGACCAGCAGCCGCTTCGGGCCCGTCACGCTACCCGCGCTTGCGGCCCGTGCTCCGGGTGCGGCGCTTGGGCGCGCTCGCCTTCGCGCGCGTCCCATTCGCCGAGGCGCGCTTCTTCGCGGGCTTCGCGGCCGCGCGTGACCGGGTGGCCGGCTTCGCGCGGGAAGCCGAGCGAGTCCGCGCGGTGCGCGCGGTTGCCACCGCGCGCGGCCCCGCCGGCCGCGGCGTCGGCCGCTCGCCCGCGCCCACCATCGGCTCCGGACGGCTGGGCGGCGGAGGCAGCGGCGGCAGGGCTGCTTCGCCGTGCACACCCGCGTACCACGAGCGGATGTAGCCGACGATGTCCTGCGTGTTCGTGCCCGGGCCGAACAGCCGTCCGACGCCCAGCCCCGCCAGCGCGGTCATGTCGTCGTTGGGGATGATGCCGCCGCCGCTGAGCAGCCGGTCGCCGATGCCGCGTGCCCGCATCAGCTCCAGGATCTCGGGGAAGAGCGTCATGTGCGCGCCGGAGAGGACACTCAGCGCCACCACGTCCACGTCCTCCTGGACGGCCGCGTCCACCACCTGCTCCGGCGTCTGGTGGAGCCCGGTGTAGATGACCTCCATGCCGGCGTCGCGAAGCGCGGCGGCCACGACCTTGGCGCCCCGGTCGTGCCCGTCGAGCCCGGGCTTGCCCACCAGCACTCGGATCTTGCGTTGCATGCGTCCTCCGGCCCGTCGTCAGTCCGCGCCGGCGGGCGTGGACGAGGGCCGCAACACTAGCGCGTCTCCCGCGTATCGGCCATGCGCCACGAACAGCGTGTCCATGCCGGGCCGGGTCTCGCCGCCGAACGCCATCACCAGCGTGTCGCGGCCCGTGGCCGGGCCGCCGCGCTTCCAGTCGAGCCAGGTCCTGAGATGCGCATCCTCGGTGGGCGGCCGGTGCTGGCGCTCGATGGCATTCACCTTGACCGGGTCGCCGGCCGCGGTCGCGAAGCGCACGGGCTCGCCCCGCCACCTCGAATCCATGAGCTGCCCGGCCAGCACCTCGAGCTGTCGCGTGCGCTCGCCCTCGGCAAGGACCGGCCGCGCCACGGCCGAGACCACGGGCACCGGCCAGCCGACGCGCACGGCGAGCGCCACCACGAGCAGCGCTGCCGAGGCGGCGATCGCGGCGCCCGTGCCCAGCGAGCGCAGCCGTGCCTCGGCGTCCGCGTCGTCCATCGCGCTCGCCGCCAGCGCTACGAAGATGGCGAACAATGCATACGTGGGCGAGCCGGTCGGGTTCGCGAGCGGCAGCAACGTGCAGCACGCGATCAGCGCCGCCATCGTCCAGCGACCGTGTCGCGCGCTCTTCAGCGCCGCCCACGTGAGCCACATCGGCATCGCCGGAAGCCCCATGGCGATCGCCGCCCCCCCGACGACCTCGGTGAGGAGGGCCGCGGCGAACGCGCCCCTGCCCCCCCACGTGCGATACGCCGTCCACGCGGCGAGCTGCAGCACGAGGATGCTGCCGGCTCTCCGCACCTCGCTCGTCCGGAACGACGCCAGGAGCCCGGCGACCGGATCGGCCGAGAGCCCGCGCGACGCGGGGGGCACGAGCAGCAGGTAGGTGGCCAGACTCCCCGTGAGCAGCACGACGAGCACGGCCGCGCCCTGCCGCGTGCGCAGCTCCGGCGTCTCGATTGCCGCGCCGGCCGCGAACGCGAGCACGAGGGACAGTGCGAAAGGGTGCGCGAGCGACGTGACCACGCCGCCCATGAACACGCCGAGCAGCGTGCGCAGGTCGATCGGACCGCGTGCGCAGCGCACGAGCGCCGCCACGAACACGAGCAGCGGACCGTAGAAGATGCCGTGCATGTGGAACACCCAGATGTAGCCCGCGAACAGCACGCCGCCCACGAGCAGCGCGAGCACGGCGTGGAGCCGCGGCTGGGGTGCGTCGCGCACGACCCACCCCCACGCGAACAGTGCCAGGGCGGCGTTGAAGAACTGGGTGAGGCCCACCTCGTGGCCGCCGAGGCGATAGAGCAGCCACGCGAGGCCCGTCCCGAGCGGGCGCAGGCCCAGGACGCTCGGGAAGCGCTCGAACAGCGCTGCCCAGATCGAGCGCTGCTCGAGGCGCACCACCCAGTCGAACGACTCGTTGTGCGGGCCCCAGGGAATCCCGACGACGAACCAGAATGCGAGTCCGCTGACGGCCAGAGCGACGAGCGCGATCGGCGCGGGCGACGCTCCGGCGCCGGCCCGCGTCTCGAGCCGGTGGCTCAGGGCGGTCCCTCGCGGCGCTCGGCGTCGCTCTCGTCGGGAAGCTCGAGCTGCGCGGCCGTCTCGAGGTAGATGCGGCGCGCCTCGGCGAAGTGCTCGGCGGAGGGCGGCATCGGGCGGCCGTCCTCGTCCTCGCCCAGCTCGACGATGTCGAGGCGGTCGAACAGGTCCTTCGCGGCGTTCGCCGCTTCGGAGCTCTCGAAGCTGAACGTGATGTACTCGCCGTCGCGGCCCAGGGCCTCCAGCAGCCATGGGCCCTCTTCGTACTCACCACGCACGACGCGCGCGCCGCGGAAGTCTCCCGGCGACCAGCCGGCGCCGATGGCCACGGTCTCGAGCGCCGCCTTGAGCCGCGCGCCCACCTTCCACTCCTCGCCCTCCTCGGCCGGCGGCAGCACGCGCACCACGTGATGGTCGGGCACGAACGCGCGGCCGTCGCTCGTCACCGCGACCACGAGGCGGTCGTCCTCGCCATCCCCGTCCTCGTCGTCGTCGTCCGGCTCGCTGCGCGCGCGCTCGGGCTCGGGCGTCGGGGGCGCGGGCGGCATCGAGGGCGTGACGCCTTCCGACTTCTGCCCGCCCATCGCGCGCATCGCCAGCGCCACGACGATCACCGCAGCCACCGCGACCAAGCCGCCGATCATGCTCGAGGACACTAGAACTCCGCGGGCTCCGTGTAGTCGCCGAATACTTCCCGCATGGCGCCTCGGATCTCGCCCTCGGTGGCGTAGGCGCGGGCGGCGTCGAGGATGCGCGCCATCAGGTTCACCTCGCCGGGCCGGCTCCTGGCGCCGGCCGTGAGCGAGAGCAGTGCCTCGGTGGTGGCGCGGTCGTGGCGCGTGCGCTTCACCTCGGCGATGCAGCGCTTCTGCTCCTCCTCCACCTCTTCGCCGATGTAGAGGATGGGAATCTCCAGTTTCTCGTCCGGCTCCACGTAGTCGTTGACGCCGACGATGACGCGCTGCTTCTTCTCGATCTCCTGCTGGTACTGGTAGGCGGCGGCGCCGATCTCGCGCTGGAAGAAGCCGTGCTCGATGCCGCGCACCACGCCTCCCAGCCCTTCGATCTGGCGGAAGTAGTCCTCCGCCTGCTCCTCGAGCCGGTTCGTCAGGTGCTCGACATAGTACGAGCCCGCGAGTGGATCGATCGTCTCGGTGACGCCCAGCTCGTGGGCGATGATCTGCTGCGTCCTGAGTGCGATCTTCACCGCCTTGTCGCTCGGGAGCGCGATGGTCTCGTCCATCGAGTTCGTGTGCAGCGACTGCGTGCCGCCCAGCACCGCGGCCAAGCCCTGGTACGCCGTGCGCACGATGTTGTTCTCCGGCTGCTTGTCCCACAGCGAGCAGCCCGCGGTCTGGGTGTGGAAGCGCATGAGCAAGCTCTCACGGCGCTTGGCGCCGTAGCGCTCGCGCATGTGCCGCGCCCAGATGCGGCGCGCCGCGCGCAGCTTGGCGATCTCCTCGAAGAAGTCGAGGTGGCTGTTCCAGAAGAACGACAGCCGCGGCGCGAAGTCGTCCACGTCGAGGCCGCGCTTCATGCACTCCTCGACGTAGGTGAAGCCGTCGGCGAGCGTGAACGCCAGCTCCTGGCCTGCGGTCGAGCCCGCCTCGCGGATGTGGTAGCCGGAGACGCTGATCGGGTTCCACTGCGGCACGTGCTGGGTCGCGAACTCGATCAGGTCGACGATGATGCGCAGGGAGGGCTCGGGCGGGAAGCACCAGCACTTCTGAGCGATGTACTCCTTCAGGATGTCGTTCTGGAGCGTGCCGCGCAGGTTCGCGAACGGCACGCCCTTCTTCTCGGCGTTGGCGAGGTAGAAGCCGAACATGATGCTCGCCGGGCCGTTGATGGTCATCGAGGTGGAGATCACGCCCGGATCGATGCCGTCGAGCAGGATCTCCATGTCGCGCAGGGAATCCACCGCGACGCCGCACTTGCCCACTTCGCCGTGCGCTTTCGGGTGGTCGCTGTCGTAGCCCATGATCGTGGGGTTGTCGAACGCGATCGAGAGCCCGGTCTGCCCGTGCGCCAGCAAGTAGTGGTAGCGCTGGTTCGACTCGCGCGCGGTGCCGAAACCCGCGAACTGCCGCATGGTGAACATGCGGCCGCGATACATCGTGGGATGGATGCCGCGCGTGAACGGGTACTCGCCGGGCACGGCGATGTCGCGCGCCAGATCGATACCCGCGAGGTCCTCCGGCCCGTAGAGCGGCTGGATCGGCTCGCCCGAGATGGTGAACGGGTAGAGGTCCTTGCGCTCGCGCGACGCGGGGTAGCCCGCGCGGTACTCGCGCGTCATCTGGGTGAAGGCGCCCGACGCGGCCGGCCGCCCGGCGGAGCCGTTCCGCGACGAGGTCTCGCGTGCATGCGTGGGCTTGGGGCGCTTCGGGTGCTGCGCGCGGCCGCGCGACGTGTTACGGGACTTCGCGACTCCAGGTGTTCGGGCCGCCATGGGGATCGCTCCAGGCCAGCGGGTCGGTGCCGGGCGAGCCGCGCGCAGCGTTGGAGACGCGTGCGCGGCGCTCGCAGAAATCACCACGAGCGTACGCGGCGGTGCGAAGGCGGGTCAAGGATGGCGCGGGCTTTCGTGCTCGCCCAGCGCGACCGCTCAGCTCGCCGCCGGCAACCCCGTCCGGTCCGTCGAGCGCGCCGCCTTGGCGTTCGGGTGCAGCGCCTCGATCCAGCCCAGGGCGCGGGCGAACGTCTCGCGCTGGCGGGCCATCTCGAGGAAGCCGTGCACCGTGCCCGGCCACACCTCGATCTCGAAGCGCGCGCGCACCTCGGCCGGAAGCTCCGCGAACACGGTGCGTTCCGCGACGCGGAACGAGGCGTACTCCGCGTCCTCGAGGCCATAGAGGAACAGTGCGCGCGCGCGGGAGCGAACGAGGGCGCGGAAGTCCTCGATGAAGCCCCTGGAGAGCGGCAGGTCGCCCGCGTTGCCGCCCTGGCGCGACACCCGATCCACCACGGTCGCCATGTACTTCCACCGCTTCGGCTGGGCGAGCGCGCGCCAGTTGTCGGGCTTGAACAGCGCCCGCCAGAGGTGAGCCCAGTCCTTCGTATCCGCGTGCACCTGGACCACCGTGTCCAGCTCCATGACCGGCGCGGCGAGGAACACGAGCCCGGCGATGGAAGCACCCTCCTCGGCGAACGCGGACAGCGCCGTGCGCGCATCGAAGCACGAGCCAGCGAGAACGAACCGCTGCATGCCGAGCTGCTGCCGCGCGTGGCGGATCACCGCGACCACGTCGTCACGGTAGGGACGGTTCGGGTCCAGGGGCGCGCTGTCGCCGCTGCTGTCGCCGCATCCGTGGTAGTCGAAGCGGATCGTGCTGAACCCCTGGGCGGCGAGCCGGCGTGCGCCCTCGACCCACATCCGGTTCCGGTGCGAGCGCGGCCGCGTGAGCAACACCACGCACAGGCCGGCGGGCGGGGCCTCGGGCGCGGCCGGCGTGAGCACGGCGAACAACCGGCCGCTCGGCGCCGCGACCACGAACGGCCGCTCGGCGCGCGCGCGCGCCAGCTCGGCGGGGGTCTCACTCCACGGCATCGAGCCACCTCGAGGTCTCGCTCACGAGCGACGCACACTCCCACGCGGGGTTCTGGACGAAGGTCCAGCCCGGCACCTCACGCACCATGGTGGAGAGGACCTTCACGGCGCGCGATTCCAGATCGGCGACGAGCGCCGCGGTGCGCGGGCTCAGCCGCGCGCGGTTCTCGATCTGCACGACCAATGTGCGGCCGGTCCACGCCGCGAGCGTCTTCCCGAGGTCCTGCTCGCGCGAGCTGTCGACGATGCGACGGTGGAGGTAGTAGCCGTGCACATCGACGGTCCCGTCGCGCTCGAGCCGCTCCATGAGCTGGTCGACGGTGGCGCTGGGGCGCTCACCCTGGGCGACCTGCGAGAACAGCATGCCGCGGAGCTGCTCGCGGAAATAGTCGGCCGACCGGTGCGCCGGCTCCCAGAGCGCGAGCGCGCGGCTCGTGGGATCGCTGCACGCCGCGCGCGCGGCCACCAGCGTGCCGAAGCGCACGCCGAGCCACGCCGTGTGCCCGCGGCGCGCGAGCCGCCGAGCCTCAGCGGCCGCGGCGAGCGCGTCCTCGACCAGTCCGTCGAAGTCCACCGCGGAGAAGTCGCCGGCCGAATCGCCGTGGCCGCGGGCGTGGTAGCGGAGCACCGGGATGCCCGCCGCGGCGGCGGCGCGCGCGTTCAGCACCTCCACGCGATAGGTCGTGATCTGCTCGATCCCGAGCCCGTGGCACTGGACCAGCACCGGGGCACCGGGTCGCTCCTGCGCGGGCGGATGGAACACGCCGTAGAGCGGGCGGCCGGCGGACTCGAAGAACAGCGGGGTCTCGAGCTCGACGGCTGAGGCGGGAACGGCGGATGGCGGGGCCAGCGCGTGCTCCTGTGGCGCAGAGGAAGGGGGGGAACGAGCACGTCCGAAGGCCATCAAGGTTATCGGCAGCGCGAAAGCGCTGTCAACGGCCGAGCGCCGCGCGACGCGCGGCTGAGGCAATGACTCGCGTCGTGCGAGGCCGTTCTCGCCAAGGGATCACCAACACCCTTGCGTTCAGCACGCGCGTGCCAGAGACCCTTCCGCCCGGGAGCACCCGCGCCCTTACGGCAGTACGATCACCCTCGCGTCCAACGTGCGCGTCCCGTCGCTCGCGCGCATGAAGTAGACCCCACCGGCGAGGTCTCGCGTGCCCGGCATCACCACGTCGGCGCCGAGCGTGGCGTCGCTCGAGACCCCCGCCACGCGGCGACCGCTCACGTCGTACAGCGAAAGCGCGAGCCGCGGCGAGCCCGAGAAGCTCGCCACCGCGTGCACGCCTTCACCGCGCACGAATCGCACGCGCAGGCTCGGGGGTCCGACCACGGGCGTCGGCGTCACGCCGGTCACCGCGCCGGCCTGGCCGATGCGGATGGCGTAGATACCCTGCCGGTCGATCAGCTGCGACCAG
>DATLUU010000329.1:0-3895 GCA_035577885.1 Verrucomicrobiia bacterium | reverse complement strand
CGGCGATCCACGGCAAGGTGGATCAGCTGCGGGGCCTCAAGGAGAATGTGATCATCGGCCACCTGATCCCGGCCGGAGCCGGCTTGCCGGTCTACCGTCGGGTTCGCCTGGAGGCCGAGAAGGAAGTGCAGCCGGCGCCGCTGGAGCTCGAGGGCGAAGGAGCGCAGCTGGCGTAGGGGTCTGCATCTGAAGTGCGCGAGGGGCGGGGCCCGAGAGGGTCCCGCCCTTCGTGTCGGCGCCTCGGCCCCCGACTGTCCCCGGGGACAGTTCACTGGACATTTACTTGACACTATTCCGCGCCAGGCGCGGCAGCGACTGTGCCCGGCGGGGTTCCCGACTTGACAGGTCTACGCGAAAAGGCCTAGTTTCCCCGGCTCGCGTGCGGTTCACGGCGTAGCTTCACCTTTCCAGATGCCGTGCCTACAACCCGCGTGATCCTGCGGAATTCCCCGCGGTTTCAAAAGCTATCGGGGGTTTGACTGTGCCCACTTTGAGCCAGCTCGTCCGTCATGGGCGGCGGCCACAGAAGACCAAGACGGGTGCGCCTGCGCTGAAGTCGTCGCCGCAGAAGCGCGGCGTCTGCACGCGCGTCTATACGACGACGCCCAAGAAGCCGAACTCTGCGCTCCGCAAGGTGGCGCGCGTGCGGCTCACGAACGGTATCGAAGTGACTGCCTACATCCCGGGCGAGGGCCACAACCTGCAGGAGCACTCGATCGTGCTCATCCGCGGGGGCCGCGTGAAGGATCTTCCCGGCGTGCGCTATCACATCGTGCGCGGCACGCTGGACGCCAGTGGGGTGACGGGCCGGAAGCAGAGCCGGTCCAAGTACGGCACCAAGAGCAAGTAGCTTTTTTCTCACACAAGACCTGAGCAATGGACGCTCGCGCGAGGGCCACAAGGGCCGCCGCGCGTGCGTCGTCGGTGCCCGGCCGCTAGGCCGGATCTGGAGAAACAATGCCTCGTAAAGGCTACACGCCGCGCCGCGAAGCGGCCGCGGATCCCAAGTTCGACAGCGTGCTCGTGACGCGGTTCATCAACGCGATCATGGGCGGTGGCAAGCGCTCGATCGCCGAAGGCCACTTCTACAAGGCCATGGCGATGATCGAGGAGAAGACCGGCCAGGAAGCGATGGCGGTCTTGAAGCAGGCCATGACCAACGTCAAGCCGGTCCTGGAAGTGAAGTCGCGACGCGTCGGCGGCGCGAACTACCAGGTGCCGGTGGAAGTCCGTCCGGACCGCCGGAACGCGCTCGCGACGCGCTGGATCATCTCGTTCGCGCGCACCCGTGCGGACCACACGTTCGCGGAGAAGTTCGCGAACGAGCTGATGGCGGCGTCGCGCAACGAGGGCGGCGCGGTCAAGAAGAGAGAAGACACACACAAGATGGCGGAGGCCAACAAGGCCTTCGCGCACTACCGCTGGTAACGCGGTCGTGACGAAGGCCGGCGCGATGCCGGCCTGGATCCCCAGGGGCATCGGGCCCCGCGGCGGATCTTCCCCGTCCACGATCGCCTGAAGCTTCATCACCGCACTTTCTTCACGGAAAGGCAGGTGGTGTTACCGAAGCCCCCGAATACTCGAAAGAAGCTTGAACATGCCTCGGCAGACTCCGCTCGAAAAATATAGAAACATCGGCATCATGGCCCATATCGACGCCGGCAAGACCACCTTGACCGAGCGCGTGCTGTTCTATACGGGCCGCATCCACCGCACCGGTGAGGTGCACGACGGCGCCGCGACGATGGACTGGATGGAACAGGAGCGCGAGCGCGGCATCACCATCACCTCCGCTGCCACCACCGCCTCGTGGCGCGACCACCGCATCAACATCATCGACACGCCCGGCCACGTGGACTTCACCGTGGAAGTGGAGCGGTCGCTGCGCGTGCTGGACGGCGCGGTCGCGGTGTTCTGCGCGGTCGGCGGCGTCGAGCCGCAGAGCGAGACCGTGTGGCGCCAGGCCGACAAGTACAACGTCCCGCGCATCGCGTTCGTCAACAAGATGGACCGCGTCGGCGCCGACTTCGACAACGTCGTCCAGATGATGAAGGACCGGCTCGGCGCCAAGCCGGTGCCGCTCCACGTCCCGATGTTCGCCGGCGACGCGTTCGTGGGCGCGATCGACCTGATCGAGATGAAGTCGATCACCTACGAAGAGGGCTCCCAGGGCACGAAGCTGATCGAGGGCGAGATCCCGCGCGACCTGGCCGACCTGACCAACGCGGCGCGCTTCCATCTCCTCGAGTCGGTCGCCGAGTTCGACGAGCAGTTGCTCGACGACTACCTGCACGAGAAGCCGTACACAGCCGACGACCTGCGCCGCGCCATCCGCAAGGGCACGCTCGCGGGCGTGATCAACCCGGTGATGTGCGGCTCGGCGTTCAAGAACAAGGGCGTGCAGAAGCTGCTGGATGCGGTCGTCGACTTCCTGCCCTCGCCGCTCGACAAGCCCGCGATCAAGGGCCACGACGCCACGTCGTTCGCGCACCTCGAGCGCCACCCGAAGGACTCGGACCCGTTCTCGGCGCTGGCGTTCAAGATCATGACCGATCCGTATGTCGGCAAGCTCACGTTCTTCCGCGTCTACTCCGGCGTGTGCAAGACGGGCGACACCGTGCTCAACGCGACCACGGGCAACAGGGAGCGGTTCGGCCGCATGGTGCAGATGCACGCCAACAAGCGCGAGGAGATCAACGAGGTGTTCGCCGGCGACATCGCCGCGGGCATCGGCTTCAAGAAGGTGACCACGGGCCACACGCTGTGCGCCCTGGACCACCCCATCGTGCTCGAGGCGATGACGTTCCCCGAGCCGGTCGTGGACGTGGCGATCGAGCCCAAGTCCAAGGCCGACGAGGAGAAGATGTCGGTGGCGCTCCAGCGCCTCTCCGAAGAGGACCCGACGTTCCGCGTGCGCACCGACGAGGAGACCGCGCAGACGGTCATCTCGGGCATGGGCGAGCTGCACCTCGAGATCATCGTCGACCGCATGAAGCGCGAGTTCACGGTCGAGGCGAACGTCGGCAAGCCGCAGGTGGCCTACCGCGAGACGATCACCGCACCGGCCGAGCAGCGGCACCGCTTCGTCCGCCAGACCGGCGGCAAGGGCATGTTCGGCGACGTCACCGTGCGCATCGAGCCGCAGGCTCCGGGCACGGGCTTCACGTTCGAGAACGAGATCGTGGGCGGGGTGATCCCCAAGGAGTACATCCCCGCGGTCGAGAAGGGCATCGAGGAGGCGATGAAGAGCGGCATCGTGGCCGGCTACCCGATGGTGGACATCCTGGTGCGGCTCACCGACGGCTCGTACCACGAGGTGGACTCGTCGGAGATGGCGTTCAAGATCGCGGGCTCGATGGCGTTCAAGGAGGCCTGCCACAAGGCCAAGCCTCGCCTGCTCGAGCCCATCATGGACGTCGAGGTCGTGGTGCCCGAGGAGTACATGGGCGACATCATCGGCGACCTGTCGTCGCGCCGCGGGCGCATCGGCGGCATGTTCCAGCGCGGTTCAGCGCGCGTGATCGCGGCTTCGGTGCCGCTGGCGGAGATGTTCGGATACGCCACGCGCATGCGCTCGATCTCGCAGGGACGCGCCGTGTACTCGATGCAGTTCTCCCGGTACGAGACGCTGCCGCAGACGGTGGCGGACGAGATCATCGCGAAGGCGAAGAGCTGACCAGGCTTCCAGGCCTGAAACGGAGGTGATGAGATGGCGAAGCAGAAGTTCGAGCGCACGAAGCCGCACGTGAACGTGGGCACGATCGGGCACGTGGACCACGGCAAGACCACGTTGACCGCAGCGATCACGATGGTGCTGGCTCAAAAGAATCCCAAGATCGCCGTGCGCGACTACGGCTCGATCGACAACGCCCCCGAGGAGCGCGAGCGCGGCATC
>DATLUU010000328.1:0-2633 GCA_035577885.1 Verrucomicrobiia bacterium | reverse complement strand
GAAGCGCCTGGCGAGCGCCAGCGCGTGCTCGCGATCGTCGCCCTGGCCCAACAGCAGCACGACCTCGCGCGACTCACCGGGCTCCAGGTCCACGCGGAGCTGGAGCGCGGCACAGGGATCGAGTCCCGCGCCGAAACGCTGCCCGAGCGAGGTGCGACCGAGTGCGGCCGGGCGCCGGAGCGAGCCGTTGCGCCCCAGGAACTCGAGTCGATCGCCGGTCGCCGAAGCGGGCGGCAGGCTGCTGCGCGCGAACGCCACGCGGGCTGTGAAATCGGTGTTGTACGGATTGCGTGCCAGCACCGCGCCGGTGTCTTCGTCCAGTTCGGTGGTGACGAAGCGGTGCTCGCCGGCGCGCGGCGGGCAGAGCGCCCACTCGTGGTACACGAACACGCTCAGGCGGCGGGCGACCGCGGAGTGGTTGGTGAGCGAGAGCCGTGACAGCCGCACCGGCTCGCGCGCGTGCACGAACACGCTCAGCTCGCTGGCGATACCGTGCGCGCGGTGCTGGTAGCGGGTGACCCCGGCGCCGTGCCGCGTCACCCACCGGCCGCCTTCGGGCGTGCGCGGCAGCGGTCCGGGCGTGGCGCCCCAGGTGGCGCCGAGGTCTTCGTCGCGCAGGTAGACTGCCTCGCCGCTGAACTCGCTCACGGGATCGTTGCCGAAGGGCGTGAGGCGGTTCTCGCGGCTGTTCCCGGCCCAGGCCCAAGCCGCGCCGGTGGCGCCGAGCACGGTGCCGAAGCGCTCGTTCGCGATCACGTTCACCCACGGCAGCGGCGTGTCCTCATCTCCGTTCAGCACGATCACGTACTCGCGGCCGTCGGGGCTGAAACCGCCGAGGCCGTTCGCGTGCGTCATGGGCGGCGGCTCGAGGTCGGGCACGGGCGCGCGTGCGATCACCGGCTCCGCGGCCGTGCGGACCGGGAGCGCGTCGGGCCAGGTTGGTACGGGGAAGGGGAGACCCAGTTGGCTCGCCAGGTCGCCGGCCTCGCCGTTCAGCACGGCGCGGGCGGCGGCGAGCAGCACGGCGCGATCCGCGTCCGGCACGCCGTTTCCACGCACCAGGTACACGCCTCCCGGACGATGCTTCCACGCGGCCCACGGGCCCTTCTCCATCAGGCTCTGGAGCTGCTCCTGCACTTCGTCCAGGTAGCTCTCGGGGTGGTCGTTCAGGATCACCACGTCGGCGCTCAAGCCCTTCAGCCGCCAGTACTCCTGGGCGCGCAGCACTTGCAGCACGAGCGACACGTCCTCGGCGCGGACCGTGCGCACCACGAGAATCGGCAGGTCGCCCGAGACCCCGAACGCCCAGAGCCCGGGCTGGCCCAACGTGTTGCTCGCAAGCACCGCCGCGGACGCACGCAGTGCTCCGTCGGTCCACAGCACGTGCGAGGCGAGGCGTTCGTAGAGGCGCGCCTCGTCGGTCGAGATCCCAAGGTGGCGGAGCCGCATCGCGGTCTGGCTCCTCGCCAGCGCCAGCGCGCGCTCGGCGGCGGTGGGGTCGTCGTACTTCTCGGCCAGCGCCACCGCGGCCGCGCGCGAGGCGGCGGCGCCGGTCGCGAACGACAGTCGCACGCGGCCCTCCGGCGCGATGCGCACGCGGCGGCGCAGGCTCAGCACCGGATCGAGCACCGCCCCGTGCGTGCCCGAGAGGGCGCGGCCGTCGAGCGCACGGGGGTTCTCCGGCGTGCGTCCCCTGCCGATGAAACGCGCGCGGTCGGTCTCCCACTCGATCGCTCCGTGCACGCCGTCCTCGGTGCTGATCACGTGCACCGCCCAGGGTGTCAGCTCGTCGGGCGAGCGCGGCCGCCGGCCGCAGAGCAGCGCCGTGCACTCGGGAAGGTACTCGGTCTGGAGGAAGAGCTTGAGGAACGCGGGGTGCGAGAAGTCGTCGGCGGGGGAGGACAGCACGATCTCGACCAGGCTCGTGACCTCGATCTCGCGCAGGCGGTCGCTGCGATTGATGAGCGTGACCCGGCGGATCTCGACGTCGTCCTCGGGCGACACGATAACCTCGAGCCGCGTGTCGATGCCGTCGTCCGTGCGCTCGAACACCGCTTCGTCGGCATCGAACGTCACCCGGTAACGCTCGGCTTCGTGGCAGACGGGCTGGTGGGCCGCGGACCACAGCCGTCCGCTCCTCACGTCGCGCAGGTAGACGAACTGGCTGCCGGGGTCGGTCGTGGGATCGTCGCGCTGTCGCGTGACCGCGATCCCGCGCCAGCTGCTGGCACCGCCGCCGCCGTTCGTGACCACCGTGGTGTACTGCCCGTTCGAGAGGAAGTGAGCACTCGGGTAGAGCGTGTGCGCCGAGCGGAAGCGCCGCGGCGGGACGGCGTCCACGGTCGGCTCGACGCGCGTCGACTCGGCCGGGCGCGGGCGGATCACCGGCACGAACTGCGGCACGCGCTCCTGCAGCAGCGGTTCGGTCGCCTGGACGCGGCCGTCCGAGTGGAAGCGACGCACCATCGGCGATCCGAGCACGGCGCTCGCGAGCGCCAGCAGGCTCATGCCCTGGTGATGCGCGAACCACGCGCGCACGGGGTGGAGGCGCGTCGCGTCGGGCACGGCCTTGCCCTCGGCGTCGAGCGTGCTGCGCGGCGTGTAGTCCAGCGCTTCGACGAAGCCGTATGACC